>CAMBEX010000031.1 GCA_945865865.1 Bdellovibrio sp. ZAP7 | reverse complement strand
GAGCCAGAAGGTCAACGACCTTAATGCCGGTAAAAAACGGCTGCGCGGTCACGGACTGTTCGGTGAATGGGGGAGCGGAACGATGAATGGGGTAGTGTTTCTTGGCAACAACGGGGCCCGC
The DNA here is from genome assembly GCA_945865865.1 of Bdellovibrio sp. ZAP7. Classification (GTDB taxonomy): domain Bacteria; phylum Bdellovibrionota; class UBA1018; order UBA1018; family UBA1018; genus CAMBEX01. The sequence goes on along the minus strand of CAMBEX010000031.1, from coordinate 16,426 downwards.
CTCATCAACCGGTTCACCCACGACATTTAGAATGCGACCGAGAGTCTCACGCCCCACTGGCATCAAAATCTGATTGCCCGTGTCTTTCGCAGACTGACCACGAACAAGTCCTTCGGTGCTATCCATGGCGATGCAGCGAACGGTGTTTTCGCCCAGGTGCTGTGCGACCTCCAAGCAGAGGTTCCACTCCGTTGAATTAATGCTCGAGTTAGACACGCGAATCGCTTGAAAAATGGGCGGGAGCTTGCCGGCCTCAAATTCAACGTCCACGATAGGGCCGATTACCTGTTTGATCTTTCCTAAATTATCGGACTTCGCTGTTGCAGACATCTTTCTCTCCTCGTTCGGACAATACCTGGTCCGAATTTAAATCATTACGACTTCTGGGATTCACTTCCCGAAATAATTTCTAGCAACTCTTTGGTGATACTCGCCTGTCGTTGCTTATTGAACTGCAGCGTCAACTTGCGGATCATGTCTCCTGCGTTCTTGGTGGCGTTTTCCATCGCCGACATTCGTGCGCCATGCTCGCTGGCTTGTGAGTCCAAGAGAATTCGAAACAAGTGAATCGAAAAATATTTGCTCAACAGTGTTTCGAAAAGGGCTTCCGCGCTTGGGCGGACAATATACAGGGTCGGAACGACGTCTGACTTCTGCTCGGCGCCTGCCTTTTGGCTAAGCGGCAAATAGTTTTCAACAAGCACGGTCTGTGTGACAGCGTTTTTGAACTCGTTGTAAACCACCTTGATCTCATCAAATTCGCCCGCGAGATAACGCTCCATGAGGGCTGCGGCAAGTTTCTTTGCCTTCGCAAAGCTCACCTTTCCGCTCAACTCAGAGTAATAAGGGCCCAGGTCAGATCTGCGGTTCTTAAAAAAATCGTAACCGCGCCTCCCCACGAAACCCAGAGTTACCTTTGCGTACCCATCGCTGTTGGCCTTAATCCAGCGCTGCGTCTGCTTGATAATGTTGCCGTTGAAACCCCCGCAGAGCCCGCGGTCTGAGGTGACGAGCAACAGGAGCAACTTTTTCCCCTCGCCCTCAACAGAGTCCCTGGCTAAAAGCGGAGAAGTGGCCGACAGATCAGGAAGACTGATGACCGTGTTCAGAAGCGCGCCCATGCGCTGAGCAAAGGGGCGGTTGTTGTTGATCGCCTCCTGCGCGCGTCGAAGCTTCGCCGCAGAAACCATCTTCATGGCCCGCGTCGTCTGCTGCGTGTTCTTAACGGTCACGATCCGTTTTTTTAGATCTTTGATGCTAGCCATTTAGTGCCTCAAGTGGCTTAAGCGACAAAAACAGTGTCAAACTCTTTGAGGGCTGCCTCGAGTTTGGCCTTCATTTCGTCGTCGATCTTTCCGCTCGCGGCGATCCCAGCGTAAATTCCGGCGTGCTTGCGAGTAACGAACTCAGCGAGCTGAACCTCGTACTGGCGGGCCTGAGTGACCGGATACTTATCCAAATAGCCCTGGGTTGCAGCGTAAATCAGAACAACCTGACGCTCCACCGACATCGGCACGTATTGATCCTGCTTGAGAACTTCCGTCAGGCGCTGACCGCGCGCCAACTGGCGTTGCGTTGCGGCGTCCAAATCGCTTCCAAACTGTGCAAACGCAGCCTTTTCACGATACTGCGCGAGCTCCAAACGAAGCGTTCCAGCCACTTGGCGCATCGCCTTGATCTGCGCACTTCCGCCAACGCGCGAAACTGACAAGCCCACGTTAACGGCAGGGCGCACGCCCGAATAGAAAAGGTCCGTCTCAAGAAAAATCTGACCGTCGGTAATCGAAATTACGTTCGTGGGAATATACGCCGAAACGTCTCCGGCTTGCGTCTCAATGATGGGCAACGCGGTCAGCGATCCGCCGCCGAGCTTATCGGAGAGCTTTGCCGCGCGCTCGAGCAAGCGCGAGTGCAGATAAAAAACGTCTCCAGGATAAGCTTCGCGGCCCGGAGGGCGCCGAAGAAGAAGCGAAAGCTGACGATAGGCCTGCGCCTGTTTCGTCAAGTCATCGTAAATAATCAGGGCGTGTTTACCGTTGTCGCGGAACCACTCGCCCATGGTTACTCCCGTATAGGCCGAGAGAAACTGAAGCGGCGCCTGCTCAGAGGCGGTCGCAGCAACAATGATCGTATGCTCAAGCGCACCGTTTGCGCGCAATTTATCGACAACCTGCGCGATCGTGGATTGTTTCTGTCCGATTGCAACGTAGATGCAATAAACTCCGCGGCCCTTTTGGTTGATGATCGTGTCAAGTGCCACGGCCGTCTTGCCGGTTTGACGGTCACCGATGATCAATTCGCGCTGTCCGCGACCAATCGGAATCATAGCATCGATTGCCTTGAGTCCGGTCTGGAGTGGCTCCTTAACGGATTGCCGCTCCACAATGCCTGGCGCCTTAATTTCAACGCGGCGGTACTCTTTGGTTTTAAGTTCGCCCTTTCCGTCAATAGGGATCCCGAGCGCGTTAACGACGCGGCCCAAGAGCGCTTCACCCACCGGCACCTGCACAATTTTATTGGTGCGCTTAACGGTCGAACCTTCTTTAACCTGGGTGTCGTCTCCTAAAATCGCGATTCCGACACTCTCTTCTTCGAGATTGAGAACCATACCTGTGACGTCGCCGCCGAAATCGACAAGCTCTCCGGCCATTGCGCGCTCAAGTCCGTAGACCTTTGCAACGCCGTCACCCACCGTAACCACGGTGCCGGTTTCGGAAATATCGAGCTTCTTTTCGAAGTCGGCCAACTGGGATTTCAAAATCTGTGTGATTTCTTCGGGACGAATCTGCATAAAATCTTCCTCTTATTGAGCCTGTTCTGAGCCGTAAATAAAGCGGTCGCGCAACTGCCTAAGCTGAGACTTCAGCGTGCCGTCATAACTCACACCGCCGACCGTGACTTTGATTCCGGCCAAAAGCTCCGGATCGACCTTGGTCTGAAACACAATTTTTTTGCCGAGCTTTTTACTGAATGATCGCGCGAGCTCGTCGCGGTCGGATGGGTCCAGCGGTTCCGCCGACACCACATGACCCAGCACCCCACCCTCCGCCTCCACGCGAACCTGGGAGAAGCAGGCAGAAATCTCACTTAGAATACCAATGCGACTCTTGCGCGCGAGAAGCGCCAGAAAACGCGAAAAAAGCGCAGAAACGGCTGCCTTGCCTGCCAGCTGCTCAACGATCGCAACCTTTTCTTTTCCAGAGGCCACCGGGCCAGTCAGCGCAATCCGCAAATCCCTTGAGGCTCCCAGAAGGCCATTGAACTGCGCCATTTCAGACTCAAGGGTGTCGTACCCCTGCGAAGACGCGCCGGCATCTCTTGCCGCTTCAAATAAGGCGCGAGCGTAGGCTTTTGCGACACTCATTGAACTCTCTCCACTTGCTTTGAAAACTCACGGCAAATTCGAACCCGGTCTTCGCCGGTCAAACGCTCGCGTAGAAGCGCCTCTGCGCGAGACAAAACCTTGTTAGCCAATTCCACGCGCACCCTCTCTGCGAAATCCTGATAAAGCGCTCGCGCCGAAACTTCTGCGCCGGCCAAAAGCCCCTCTGAAACTCTCTGAGCATCGGCGAGCACTTTTGCTTGAATCAGTTTCGCGTCCTGGAGACTCTGGTTTCTCATCGCGACGACTTCCGCGCCCAGCGCCTTGAGCTTTGCCGTGAACTCCTCGTGCTTTGCCTGCGCCGCAACCAGCTGTTCGCGAACGTCCTCGAGCTCACTCTTGATCGAATGGTGGCGCTGGGCCACAAACTGCTGGAGCGGGGACTTTAAGAAACGCGCCAGCACCGCCACCAAAACAACGACGTTAATTGTGGGCCAAAGTAACGTCTGCATTATGATTTCCTCAAAAGAAGTTTTTCGGAAATTGACTGCGCGATCACTTCCGCATCGACGTCTAGCTGGGCCTTAATTTGCTCTGCCTTTGCGGCAAGCGCCGCCCCGGCTTCGGAGGTGATTTTTTTTGCTGCATCCCGAGATCGCGCAAGAAGTGCCGCCTCTTGATCGCGCGCCTCTTTCAAAAGCACATTCAGCTCTTCGCGCGCGGCGGCACGCTCCTCGGTCATTTTCTTTTTGTATTCTTCTAGCTTGCTCTCGGCCTGCGAAAGCAATGATTCGGCCATTGCGCGATCCTGAACGGTCTTTCGATGGCGTGCCTCAAAAAGGCTTAAAAAGGGCTTAAAATAGACGCGCCCAAGGAAAAAAAACAGGACCGCAAAAACAGCCAGTTGAAAGAAATATGTCTGGTCCAGACCAAGCTGTTCCAAAATGGCAGCCACGGAATTCTCCCGAATAATTTTTTTGTCTGTGGCGTGGCTAACACGCAAAACTCGGGGGGGTCAAGCCGGAAGCTTGGCAAATACGAGGGGGGCCGCTATTTGCTGGTATCGCCCGATAGAAATGAGCGCGCCGGAGTGGGGCCGCCGTGAACCATTCTGCTGCTGCCCTCAAAAATCACTCCATCGTCAACCTTGAGGCTTGGGGTAATAATGTCGCCTCTAAATATAGCGGGCTTATGAATTTCTACCCGGTGCTTGGCCCGGACGGTTCCGACAACCTCTCCGCTAATGATAACGGTTCCCGCATCGACTTGGCCCTGAACCCTGGCCCCCTCACTGACAATCAGGGTATCGGGAGTACGAATTTCCCCGCGAAAGATGCCGCCAATTCGGACCGTCCCCTGAAAACAGAGCTTTCCCTCAAACTCACAGCCGGCGTCAATGACCCCGGATACAGAAAGGTGCGTTGCGGGTGTGGTTAGGTTGATGGGTTGGCCCATAGCTTATCATTCTGCATGGCGCCGAGAATTCGTTCAAGCTCGGATGCGGATGCGTAATGAAGAGTAATTTTTCCGCGCCTCTCGGTGCCGCGAACCTCTACTCGCGCAGACCATTGCCGGGTTAAGTCTTGGGCAATAGAGGCAAGTCTGCTTGCAACGCTTGTCAGCACATTGGCGGCGGGCTTCAAATCCGTAGCCGCCTTTGTGGCGCCCAACCTTTCCTTTTTAAGTTCGTCCGCCAGCGCTTCCGTTTCACGGACACTCAGGTGCCGCTCGACAATCTGCTTGCGAACTTCGAGGCGCAAATCCTCTCCATCCAGCGATAACAGGACCTTTCCGTGACCGAAGGTTAGGATCTGTCTTCTCAGGTCGTCAATGACCGCCTCAGGAAGTCTTAATAGGCGCAAGTGGTTGGCGACTGTAGCGCGGTCTTTGCCGACCCGGAGCGCGACCTCCTCTTGAGTGAGCGCGAAATCCTGGACCAGCTGAAGATAGGCAAGGGCCGTATCGACGCAGTTCAGGTCTTGTCGCTGAATGTTTTCAATGAGCGCCAGCTCCAGCGCTTCGCGGTCCGTTGCACGGCGAATGACGATCGGAACCGCCTTGAGGCCGGCAAGTCTCGACGCGCGCAATCTGCGTTCGCCTGCAATCAGCTCATAGCCCTGGGCCGTTTTTCTAACAACGAGCGGCTGAATAAGTCCATTCGCGCGAATCGACTGCGCGAGTTCCTCGATAGCCGCCTGGTCGAAGTCTCTGCGCGGCTGATACGGGCTAACCACAATTTCGTCGAGACCTGCGAGACTGATTCCTAAGTGGCGGTCCCTGTTGCTGGCCTCGGCCTGAAACGTTGTGGTCACTGCGCCCGCCACTACAGCACCGGCGCCCTGAAAGGCTAAACCGGGCGGCTGCGACGCCAACCCCAGACTCGCTCCGGGCAATAACGACGCCAACCCTTTTCCTAATACTGTTTTGGTTCCCACTTACTCCCCCTTAATGCTTTAAAGATAGGCCTGACTTGCTGCGTCGTGGCGCTGTGGCGCCGCGGTCTCTTTCGGTTGATTTCTCGAAAGAAGTTCTTTTGCTAAATTGAGGTACGCGAGTGAGCCCTTGGAGTCGACGTCGTACAAAATCACCGGCTTCCCAAAGCTTGTGCATTCGCTCAACTTTACGTTTCTAGGGACGACCGTGTCGTAGACCTGGTCGCCGAAATGTTTTCGAACTTCACCGACCACTTCATTTGCCAGGTTGTTTCGCCCGTCAAACATAGTGAGCACAATGCCCTCTTGCTGGAGCGCTGGGTTTACGCTTTGACGAATGAGGGAGACCGTATGGAGAAGCTGGGTCAACCCTTCGAGCGCGAAGTACTCACACTGCATGGGAACCAAAAAACTATTGGCGGCCGTCAGGCTGTTAATGGTTAAAAGCCCCAGCGAAGGCGGGCAGTCGATCAGAATATAATCATAACTGTTTTTAACTTCGGCTAGAATGGCGCGAAGCTTAGACTCTCTGGCAAACGTACCAACCAGCTCGATCTCTGCGCCCGCCAAATCCGCATTGGCCGGAGCAACAAAAAGACACTCCATCTCGGTGGGCTGAATCACCTCGGCCATCGAGGCCTGCCCGATGAGCGCGTGGTAAATGGTTTTTCTTGTGGCCAGCTCTGCGCGATCCACTCCAAGCGCAGAAGAGGCGTTTCCCTGGGGATCAAAATCGATAACCAGCGTCCTGCGCTCAGCCACCGCCAGCGACGCCGCAAGGTTAACTGTTGTGGTTGTTTTTCCGACGCCGCCCTTTTGGTTCGCTATCGCGATGATTTTGCCCATATCTTTTGCGACTCCGTCCCAAGGGGCGCCTTGTGGAGGGGCGCCCCTACTCTTTGTGGTTGTGGCCGATGAGAGAGTTGCTTAACGACTTACTCGCAGGCCCAGCTACCCAAGAGGCTAGCCATGATCCGATGAGTGTTCAAGCGCTTTTTTCTATTTTTTTGTTCCACGTGGAACACGGCCTAATTGGATAATCACGCGCGTCTTTGGGTAGTCCTCTTGTCCCGGCAACCCCTGAACAAGATATTCGTGCTTCGCCAAAATTCGGAGCTCTTTTCCGTGCGGAGTCCCCTGAAAGGCGTCCCATTCTGCTGGCCAGCCGGGGCCCTTAAAAAGAACGAGCGTGTTCCACGTGGAACATTGCCTTATCCAAGAGTAAATTCTCTGAACGGGGCCCACGGCACGCGCTACAATCGCGCCTACGGTTTCTTTTCGAAGCAAGTCCTCCGCCCGGCCCCCAAAAACACTCACATCGCCGAGCCCAAGCTCCTCTTTGGCGGCAACCAAAAAAGCCGCCTTCTTGCCCTCTGACTCAGCTAAAATCCACCGCCCGCCGCTCATGACGGACGACAACATCCCCGGAACTCCGCAGCCCGATCCCATGTCCATTGCGGGAAACTCCAAAAAGCCCGACCGAAGTAACTCGACAGTATCCCTTACATGCCCTGTAAAAAAGTCCGCGGGCGAAACGAGCTTTGTCAGATTTTGTCTCGTGTTCTCATCAACGACCAACCTGCGAAACTTGACCGCTCTTTCGATCTCAGCGGGGTTGAGCCGCACCCCACAGTCTTTTAGAAGCCCCTCAAAATGCGAGTCGTCCTTCGTTTCCATATAAACCTCCGCCTCAATCACGAGCCGGGCGCGTAACATCCGGCCGCCGAGCGCTCTTCATGCTTAAGTAAATCAAAAGATTAGCAACGGCCGCGGGAGTTACCCCAAACAATCGCCCCGCCTGTCCAATCGTCTCTGGCCGAACCTCGGTAAGGCGATTACGGATCTCCGTTGAGAGGCCGGGCACATCCGCAAAGCTCGTATCAGCCGGAATTTTGAGGGATTCATTTTTTCTCACTCCCTCTAGGAGATCTAGATCCCTCTGAATATAGCCCGCGTATTTTGCCCTGATCTCAACTTGCTCGGAGACCTCAAAATCAAAGCCAGATCCCGCCAAGCCCAGCTCACAAAGGGACGCCCAGTTTACCTCGGGTCTCCGCAAGAAAACCTCGCCCGAAACACGATCCTTCAGGCTCGGCATTCCCCGCGCCTGCAGCCACTCCTGCGTCTCCGCATTGGGGTAAACAAAAAAACCATCAAGCGTCACCTGCGCTCGGTCGATCTCGGACCGCCTCCTCTGGAAGGCTGCGTATGCCGCACTGTCTATGAGTCCAAGTCTCCAGCCCTTTTCGGTGAGCCGTAAGTCCGCATTGTCTTCCCGAAGAAGCAATCGATACTCGGCGCGCGAGGTGAACATTCGGTAAGGCTCATCTGCGCCCTTCAAAATCAGGTCGTCGATCAAAACACCGATGTAACTCTCATCACGCCCCAAAATAAACGGGTCCTCGCCCTTGACGAGATTTGCCGCATTGATCCCGGCCATCAGTCCTTGGGCCGCCGCTTCCTCGTAGCCAGAAGTGCCATTCACCTGCCCAGCCAAAAACAGTCCGGACCGGTCCTTGGACTCAAGCGTCGCCTTCAGCTGACGCGCATCCACTGCGTCATACTCGACGGCATAACCATACCGAATGAACTCTGCGGACTCTAATCCCACAATGGAGCGGACAAACTGCTCCTGCACATCGCGCGGCAAGCTCGTCGAAATTCCGTTGACGTAAATCTCGTCCGTATTGAGCCCTTCGGGCTCCAAGAAAACCTGGTGCCTGTTTCGCTCACTAAATCTTTTTACTTTATCCTCGATTGAAGGGCAGTAGCGCGGTCCCTGGCCCTCAATTAAACCAGTGTACATGGGGGATCGATGAAAATTATTTCCAATGATTTCATGAGTTTTCTCGTTGGTGTACGCAAGAAAACAAGAAACCTGCGGCAACAAAGGAAACTGACTTGGTTTAAAGTAAAATGAAAACGGTTGAGGCCGCGCGTCGCCGGGCTGGGGCGTGGTCTTACTGAAGTCGATGCTGCCGCGATGAAGCCGGGGAGGTGTCCCAGTCTTTAGCCGGCGCAGCCTAAATCCCAGATTTCGGAGGCTTTCACTCAGCCCAAAGGACGCCTGATCGCCCACTCGGCCACCCTCCTGACGATCAAACCCTGTGTGCATGACTGCACCCAAAAACGTTCCGGAAGTAATAATAACGGCTCGGGCCTTAAGCTCAACACCGTCGGAAAGGCGAAGGCCGGACACCGACTGCCCCTCCATCAAGACGTCCGCCGCCTCGACCTCCAAAATATCCAGGTTTGGAATCGCCGCCAACGTCTCCTGCATACGGACGGCATAAAGCGCCTTATCGCACTGCGCTCTTGATGACCTTACCGCCGGGCCCTTGCTGGCGTTGAGCCGTCTGTACTGAATGGCGGTCTTGTCGGTATTTACCCCCATCAGGCCGCCTAAAGCATCAATTTCTTTGACCAATTGACCTTTAGCGAGGCCCCCAATCGCGGGATTACAGGACATAAATCCAATTCGGTCCCGCTTCAGGGTGAGCAAAGCCGTTCGACATCCCATCTTTGCGCTGGCGGCAGCGGCCTCGCACCCGGCATGGCCCCCGCCTATAACTAAAACATCCCAGGCGTTCGCATTTTTGCGTGTGAAGGCTTCTTGAGTGGACACGCCGCGGCAAATACCACGAACACGAGAGATTCAGCAAGAGCTCGAAAAATGGGGCGGCCGGCGGGTCTCGAACCGCCTAATCCAAGCAAATGTCACAGGCGCCTTCTTGTGCCGCTTCGAGCACCTGCCCCGGCCTGCTCTGGTCACGATAAACGGTGATCCCTTTACAGCCTTTTTGATGGGCCGATAAGTAGGCCCGACCGATGTCTTCGGGAGTGCTGCTCTTCGGAAGATTAATCGTTTTTGAAACGGCGCTATCGGAGTGTCTTTGAAACGCCGCCTGCATCTCCACATGACTCTCAACCGAGATCTCGCGCGCCGGGCGCCAGGCGGAACCCATCATCCGCGCAAGGCTTCTTTCATTGGGCGGTGACGAAAGTCCTCTTTGTTTTAGAACTTTTTTCACCGCCGGATGAACTTCCATCAGTCTCTTGCCGCCCAGTACGTTTCGATAAAATACGCCCGAGAAAATGGGCTCAATTCCGCTCGACGCGCCTGCAAGAATGCTAATAGTTCCGGTAGGAGCAACAGTGCTCACGGTGGCATTTCTCATTCGCGGATAACCCAGCTTGTCCCAAAACGAACCTCGCCAGTTCGGAAAAGCACCCTTCTCCTCGGCAAGACTTGCTGACGCCCTTTTGGCTTCGCGGTCTAAAACACTCATGATCCTCTCACCCAAAACCACGGCCTCCGGGCTGTCGTACGCGATCCCCAACAACAAAAGTAGGTCGGCAAACCCCATCACGCCAAGCCCGGTTTTTCGGTTCCTGCGGGTGATCTCTCCGCTCTCCCTGACCGGGTAGACATTTACGTCAACCACATTGTCCAAGAATCGAATCGCCGTTCGAATGTCTTGCCTAAAAAGCGGCCAATCAAAGCCCTCCGGCCCAAAATATGCGCCGAGGTTCAGTGATCCCAAATTACACGACTCAAAGGAAAGCAGGGGCTGTTCTCCGCAAGGATTAGTGCTCTCCATCGACCCCAGTCGCGGAGTCGGATTAAAGGCATTGATCCGATCCAGGAACACGAGCCCGGGGTCGCCGCACACCCATGCCGCTTCGGTAATTTTACGAAACAACTCTCGCGCTGAAACTTTTTGAACCGGCTTACCGTCATGTGGTCTTCGAAGAGTAAATCCCTCGTCCCCGCTCAGGGCCCGCATGAACTCTGAAGTTATTCCGACTGAAATATTAAAATTAATGATTGAACGAAGGTCCCTCTTTGCGTCAATAAATTCCAAGATATCCGGGTGATCTACGCGCAAAACTCCCATATTGGCGCCACGCCGCACGCCCCCCTGCTTAATGGTTTCAGTGGCGACATCAAAAATCCGCATAAAGGACACGGGCCCCGACGCCGTTCCGTGGGTCGACCTCACGGCGCTCCCCTTGGGTCGGACCGACGAAAACGAAAACCCGGTGCCCCCGCCCGACTGATGAATAATCGCAGCCTGCTTGAGGCTCTCAAAAATACTTTCGAGCGAATCGCCGACGGGTAGAACGTAACAGGCTGAAAGCTGGCCGTCCGTCTTTCCCGCATTCATGAGTGTCGGCGTGTTCGGGAGAAATCGCCCGGCGGACATCATCTCAAAATAGTGATCCGAATATTTTCTGCTCTGGCGGCCTTCTGCCAGGGCAACGGTGCTAGCCACTCGCCAAATAAGCTGCTCGGGAGTCTCGCAGATCCGCCCGTCGAGATCCCTCCGGAGGTATCGCTCCTCGAGAACGATGCGTGCGTTCTCGCTTGTTCCAAACGAAATGCCGGACGGCTTTTCAGTCATGCTTGGATTCTACCGGAAGCTCCGGGCTTAAGCACGGGGAGCCTACTGACGGCTCGGCGCGTTTTTTTGAATGTAGTCAATCACGTCTTGGAGAGGGGTGCCCGGAGTAAAAACCATGCTGACGCCGGCCGCCTGAAGCGCCGGGATGTCTGCTTCCGGAATAATTCCTCCCACCACCAAGAGCGCGTCCGAGAGTCCCGCCGCGCGCAGGCCCTTCACAATCTCAGGAACCAACGCATTATGGGCGCCAGAGAGAATGCTTAGCCCAACAACATGGACGTCCTCTTCGACTGCTGCGTTGACGATCATCTCAGGAGTTTGGTGAAGGCCTGTATAGATCACCTCAAAGCCCGCATCCCGAAGGGCGCGAGCAATTACCTTGGCGCCACGGTCGTGACCGTCGAGGCCCGGCTTGCCAACGAGCACGCGAATTCTTCGGGAAGAGTTTTTCTTGGAATCCATGCTCAGTCCTGACCCCGCTACCCGCTCATCTCTTGAGCGGCGATTACAATTCGTTGAATTTCAGAGGTGCCCTCGTAAATTTCAGTGATCTTGGAGTCGCGGTAATTTCGCTCGACGACATACTCTTTTGTATAACCGTATCCGCCGTGGACCTGAATCGCCTTGTTCGCAATCCAAACAGAGGCCTCTGACGCCGCAAGTTTCGCCATCGCGGCTTCTTTTGTATAATTCAGCCCCAGGTCCTTCATGCGGGCCGCATTCCAGGTCAAGAGACGCGCCGCCTGGAGACGCGTTGCCATGTCAGCAATAAAAAACTGAATTGCCTGCAGCTTTGCGATCTTGGCGCCAAACTGTTCGCGTTCCATCGCAAATTTTTTAGACGCGTCCAGTGCACAGCGCGCAATTCCGAGCGCCTGTGATGCAATCCCGATTCGTCCGCCATCCAAAGTCGAAAGCGCAATTTTGAGGCCCTGCCCCACATTCCCAAGCAGGCAATCTGCGGGAACAAAAACATCGTCGAAAAAAAGCTGCGCTGTCGACGATGCGGTGATTCCCAGCTTGTCCTCAAGCTTGGATACCTGAAACCCTTGGGCCTTAGTGTCTACGATAAATGCGCAGATCCCCTTGTGTCCGAGCGCCTTGTCGACGGTTGCAAAAACAATCGCAAAATCGGCCTCACGTCCGTTGGTGATCCAATTTTTGGTTCCGCGTAGTTTATAGCCGCCGTCAGTCGCAATGGCCTGGAGCTTAAGTCCTGCCGGGTCTGAGCCGTGGCCCGGCTCAGAAAGTGCAAAACAGCCTAACTTTTCTCCGCGCGCCAGCGGCGTCAAAAATTTCTTTTTCTGCTCTTCCGTTCCGTAGGCTTGCAGCGGCCAACACACGAGTGAATTGTTGACCGACATGATGACCGCGGTTGAAGCGCAGGCCGCAGCAACTTCCTCCATTGCCATCGCATACGACACGGCATCCATTCCGGCGCCACCAAACTCCTCGGGCACCATCATCCCCATGAGACCCATTTCGCCCAGCTGTTTGACCACTTCTGCCGGAAAACGGCCTGTTTCGTCGAACTCTTTCGCCTTGGGGGCAATCTCGCTTTGCGCAAAAGAACGCACCTGCTCAATCAAAAGCTTCTTGGACTCGTCATTTTCTGGCCATCCGTAGTTTGTGCTCATAACCCCTCAAATTGCGGCTTCCGCTTTTCAACAAACGCCGTCATTCCTTCTCGCTGATCTTTATTTCCAAAAAGTCTCCCAAATGCGTGCGCCTCGGCGTCGAGCTTCACGTTGAGACCGGTCATTTCAGAGAACTCGTTCATGAGCTGCTTGCAGCGAACAACGGCCGGCAGAGAGTTTCTGCTGATCATTTGAGCCATCTCAAGAACTTTCTGCCTAAACTCCTGCGCGGGAAACACCTGCGTCGCAAGTCCCACGCTGAGCGCCTCTTGCGCTTTGATCTTTCGACCCGAAAAAATGAGCTCTTTGGCTAGAGGAAGGCCAACAAACTTCATGAGCCTGAGGGTTGCGCCAAACCCGGGAATGATTCCTAGGCCCACTTCGGGTTGTCCAAAAACAGCATTGTCAGCCGCTAAAATAAAGTCGCACGAAATCGCCATTTCACAGCCGCCCCCAAGCGCAAATCCGTTCACCGCCGCCACAGTCGGCTTGGGCATAAGCTCTAGAAGTTTGCTGACCTCGTGTCCGAGCTGAGCAAATTCCACCGCATCGGATATACTTTTATCCTTCATTTCAACAATGTCGGCGCCTGCAATAAACGACTTCTCGCCCTCGCCCGTAAGAACGACGAGTCGAACACCTGAATCCCCAGATGCAGACCTCAACGCGTCCCTTAACTCACGAAGCGTCTCGGTGTTCAGCGCGTTCAGCGCCTTGGGGCGCGACACTTTGATAAACCGAATGCCCGGGTCGGCGTTTTCAATCACAAGGTTTTTAAACGTCATATTTGTAAAAGCCTCTTCCGGTCTTTTTGCCCAGCCATCCGGCGGCAACGTAGTTTTTCAACAGCGGGCACGGCCGATACTTGCTGTCTCCTAGGCCCTCATGAAGCACTTCCATAATTGCAAGACAGGTGTCGAGTCCAATAAAGTCCGCAAGGGTCAGCGGGCCCATGGGTTGATTGGTGCCGAGCTTCATGGCGGTGTCGATGTCTTCAATCGACGCAACGCCCTCATGAAGCGCCGTAACCGCCTCATTAATCATCGGCATCAAGATTCGGTTCACCGCAAAGCCAGGAAAATCTTTGGCCACAATAAAGGTCTTACCCATCTTCTCGGCAACCGCGCGAATCACCGAGAACGTTTCGTCTGATGTTTGAATTCCGCGAATGCCCTCAACAAGCTTCATCACGGGCACAGGATTCATGAAGTGAATCCCGCCCACCTTGTCTGGGCGTTTGGTTTGAGCAGCAATTTTTGTGATGCTAATCGATGATGTGTTTGTGGCCAAAATCACGTTTGCCGGACACGCCTCATCAAGTTGTTTGAAAATTTGAAATTTAAGCGCCGGATTTTCGCTTGCTGCCTCAACAACGATGTCGCAACGGCCCAGCTCAGCGAGCGATCCGACCGGGGTAATTGCCGTAAGCGCCTTTTCTGCGTCGCCTGCCTGAAGTTTTCCTTTTTCAACCAGCCTCTGCAGCTGGCCTGCAATCTTCTGTTTTCCTTTTTCGGCCGAGGCCAAACTTACGTCGGCAAGTAAAACCTCAAACCCCGACTGCGCGGCGACCTGGGCAATTCCGCCACCCATCTGACCTGACCCCAAGACTCCAAGCCGCTGAACTCCGTGTGACTGTGACATCGATCGACTCCCTGCTTCGCTTTGATTTCGGCAACTCTTGTATAATCCAAAGGATTTTACTTTCCGATACAGAATTCTGAAAAAATCCGGCCCAAGATGTCGTCTGGAACCGTCGTCCCAATTAGCGGATCAAGCGCATAAAGGGTTTGCCGAATGTCCGAAGCAAAGAGCTCCGGCTCCGTCGCAATCTGAGCCCGTTCCATGTGCTCAAGCGCCAAGTTCACGGCCGCCAACTGATCTAGGCGCGTTAAAAGTACCTCTCCCGGATTTCGTTCCACCATTTTCTCGCAAACCCTGGCAAGGGTAAGGGCCGCACCGTGGATTCCGTCCCCCGTCTTCGCAGAGGTCATTACCCAATCCTTGACGGCCAGCCCCTCGAGATCACTCTTAAGTTTTGAAATGACCTCTCGAGAAACCATGTCCGTCTTCGAGAAAATGCCGAGCGTTTTTTCCGGAGAAATCGATAAAAACCTGAACGCTTCGAGGGCGCTTTGCGCCCCTTGGGTCACATCCACAACAAAGACCACGACATCCGCATCTTTTGCGGCCTTCGTCGAGCGTTCAATGCCGATCTTTTCTATGCGGTCTGTTGAATCGCGAAGTCCGGCAGTGTCTTCGATTCGTAACGTCATGCTGGAATGCGGCCCCTGTATAGCCAGCCGCTCTCCGACTACGTCCCGGGTCGTTCCTGCGATTTCAGACACAATGGAACGGTCTTCTCCTAAGAGCGCGTTGAAAAAACTCGATTTCCCAGCATTGGGAATTCCGACCACTGCGACTCTCACACCGTCCTGAATCCTCGCGCCCCGAGAATAACTGTTTTTTAGCTTAACCAGAGTTTCGATAACGGGCAGGGTCCTGGCCCTCAACGCCGGAAGACTCACCTCCTCCACGTCCTGGTCCGCAAAGTCGATCCCAACCTCGCCGAGCGCGGCAAGGTTTCTTAAGTCTTCGGAAAGCCCTTCGATCAGCTTGAGCTGTGAGCCGGATAGTTTTTCAAGAGCAAGAGCCGCAGCCCCTTCGTTGGTCGCCTCGATGAGCTCTGCTGTCGCCTGAGCTTGAGAAAGAGCCATCTTACCGTTTCGAACTGCGCGAAAAGTAAACTCCCCGGCTAACGCCTGGCGAACCCCTAAATCCATGAGCGTCGCGAGAACACGAGAAGCGATAAAATTACCGCCGTGAAGGTGAATCTCACCGGAATCCTCGCCGGTATAACTCTGCGTCCCTACAAATTTAACGACAAGAGCGTCATCGAGCTGAATGCCCGAAGCGTCTCGAAGGTTCGTGCGATAAAGCCGCCGAGGAGTCCACGCGGTAACTTTATCAAGGCCGCCGCACATCACTCCGAGCGTGCGTAAACATTCGGGGCCGCTCACGCGAACAATGGAAATAGCTCCGCCCGTTGCCGTAGAAATGGCAGCGATCGTTCCTGCTGAAAGGTAGCCCGACTTATCTTGCGCCCGCGGTGATCGGGGTTGCATGGGTGATGTCTAGCTTTTTGTTCAAAATGATCTGCTGAATGATGCTCGCGATCGCGTTCGTGAGCATATAGATCGTGAGTCCTGACGGAAGCGCAAGCATGAACGCCCCGAACATGATGGGCATGAACTGGATCATCCTTTTCTGCACAGGATCCGTGGCCGTGTTGGGCGTCAGCTTTTGTTGAAAAAACATAGTGGCCGTCAAAATGACCGGCGTAACGTAGTACGGATCCTTGGCTGCCAAGTCGTGAATCCAAAAAGCAAACGGCGCCTGATAAAGCTCGATCGAACTATAAAGCACGCGGTAAAGTGCGAAAAATACGGGCATTTGAATCAAAATCGGAAAACAGCCGGCC
This sequence comes from Bdellovibrio sp. ZAP7, assembly GCA_945865865.1. GTDB lineage: Bacteria > Bdellovibrionota > UBA1018 > UBA1018 > UBA1018 > CAMBEX01. The sequence continues at coordinate 152 of CAMBEX010000031.1, read as the reverse complement.
ACGGGATTGTAGCCGTGCGTTTTCATCAATGTCATCATCTCGCGGTTCAGCGCTTCGCGGTCGTCTTTATACTTCTCTTTCAGCCGCTGAAGTTGCGGCTGGATTTTCGCCATATCCTTCATGCTCTTCATGCTCTTGTAGGTCAGAGGATA
>CAMBEX010000030.1 GCA_945865865.1 Bdellovibrio sp. ZAP7 | reverse complement strand
GCTCAGAAAGGCGAGCAAGCTGGTAAGGCTGAACAGAAGCCCGCTCAGAAAGGCGAGCAAGCTGGTAAGGCTGAACAGAAGCCCGCTCAGAAAGGCGAGCAAGCTCGTAAGGCTGAACAGAAGCCCGCTCAGAAAGCAGCTCAAAAGGGCGGCGAATAATCATCAAGATTTTGGGTTAGTTTTGAAGTTCATGTCTCTGCCTGAAAAGGCAGGTCACTGGAGAAAGGCGGTTCCTGGTAACTCAGGAGCCGCTTTTCTTTTATGTGCGCGCGATCCGCCAACGACACTATTCATAAAAATAAGAAATAATCACTGCCGCGGAACACAGCGCTCGGTGTAATTAATCATAAACCGCGCGCGAATCGTCCAAGTCTTGTTGAGTTCCTGACGGCGCACCTGACCGCAGCGGTACCAGTCCTCGGCGTCGTTGTTGTTGTGGCCCCATAAAATCGATGCACCTTGTTTGACGGCGTTACAGCCCTCGGGGCACTGAAGGGTAACCGGCGCGCGAGCGAGAAACTTGCGGTATTCGACTTCGTTGTTTTGATACCTTCCCCAAAGCGACTTGCACTGCGGAAGAATAACGTCATAAAGAAGATGTCCCTCGTGGGTCGCCTTGATCTCCTCTGCAGTCATGACGCGCGGAGCGGTGTCTTCAACAATCGCAGAGGTGGAGCGTGTGGCGTCTCCGCATCGTTCTGCATTTTGAACCTTGGGCATGCACGCCATCGTCATTTTATACCAGCACTGAAAAGTCCCGTTGGACGGGAATTTATTATTAAAATGAATATTCATGCTGGGTTCGCAACTCGAAGGACACGCGAGTTGCTCTTTGAGTGCGTCTGCCTCGAGACGTGCGGCGGTGCTCACAAAATCATGGCAAAGGTAGTCGACTGTCGAGTCCGAGCTCGCATGCTTGAAGCGCGTCTGAAGATCCGAAACGCGTTCGATCGAGAGAGCGGGCTTTCCGCACTGAGCCGCTCGTGTGATGTCAGAAAAGGTTCGCATGACTGGCGCCGAAAGAATTTCTTGCTGCTGCTGAGGCGTGCACTTGAGGGTCGACCAGTGCACGGAGGGCTGTGGTGGGGGAGCGGCGTGGGAACTGGTCGCAACAACAAGTGAGCTCAGCAGTGCCCATGCAGCGATGCTGTAGCCGTTAAATAATGATTGTGGAATAATAATCGCGTGGGTGTTCACTTCGGTGTCACTGTTCAAAGCAGTAGAGGTGGTAGCTTCTTCTACTAGGATCGCACAGGTCAGCTGTATATCGGGTCCAATAAGAATCGTAGCTGTTAGAAAAACCTATCATCCCGGTGGTTGAGGGGCTGGTCCAGTCGGCACAGTTTTCAGGTTGACCGGGGGCGGACGAATCCGCAGGATCGCCCGTCCAAACATAGACTGAACGTTCAGCACCCGTTTCATCCTTATTGATCGGGTGAAGAAGACTACTGGAGAGATTTTCCCAGCGAGCTTGGGAGTCGGTGGCAGTAGATTCGTTTGAAATCTTTTCTCCGCTCCCAACCAGGTACCAAGGACCGTGAGATGTAAAACGCGAATACGGTGTCGATGTGGAATCGAAAATCCAAGCTTTCCAGTTGCCGCCAAGCTGCGCGGTAGTCGCCAGAGTATTGCAAGGCATATCGGCGCCTCCGGTGAAACTGCCGCTTACTTTGAGAGCGGTGGCGGAAATCGAAGTTGAGGTCACAAAAACTCTTTTTTTTGCCGTGGTAGCGGCTCCGCCGTTACCGCCACCCGACCCAAGCGGTGCGATCTTAAAGTCATCAAACTGTGCAAAAAGATTGTTGCTGAAAATTCCGTAGTACGTATTGGACGCAACCGGTGCGGTCATGACCTTCGTAGTGCCAATGTAAATTTGTGCGAGGGGATCCGCCGCACCACTTCCAGGAAAAACAACTTTAAGAATCGCCCCATCCGAAATTGTTTGAGTTGCGTCCGCGATTTGGGTGGATACCGGTGTATTGCCTGTCGGGCTAACGCTTTTGACGTAATACGAATAGACTCCAGTAATTTCGGCTTTGCAAACGGTCACCTCGTAGCGCGAGAGATTTTCCGTATCGAGCCTGTAGATGATTCCCTGGCAGCCGGTCGCGATTTTAGCGAGTTTCACTTCGATGGAAATTCCCTGCGATTGACCGGCGTCGACGTAAAGGAGCGCGAGATTATTTGCTATGGACTGAGGTACCGCTTTTTCTGTCGCGCTGATCCAGCTTCCAACCGCAGAATGCCAATAAATGGGTAGATCAGTGGCAAGCTTTAAACCCACATTAAAATCGTCTTCAAAAATCGCGTCGTTTCCCGCATTTGCAGTTACAGCGTTTACTACACGATAATCCCCCGCAGCATCTACCAGCGATCTGTTGCCTGCAGAGTCACTCGCGATTCCAGCTACGAAATGGACTCTGAGCCAGCCATTGCCTTCGCACCCAGAGAGGGTGACAGTGGGTGCTTCCGTAGAACCCCCGCGGGCGATTGAGCAGCCTGTTGGAATGGGGTCGCCCGCTACCGTGCCGGCGTAAGTCAGCGTCACGTCGCCTGGTGCAAGCGTGCGAAACGTTCCTCCTACAGCACTCAAAGTTAACGTGGTGGGAGTGGCCGAGCCGAATTCGATCGGGTTATCTCCGCTGACCGTGAAGGTCGGTGCGACCGTATCCTTGGAAACAGGTTTCGAAACGGTGCCCACATTTCCTGCGGCGTCGGTTTGTTTGGCGATGATGTTGATGTTTTGATTTCCATCTGCAAGCGTATCCAGATTGAGCGTGGCGGTGAATTCCCCGTTGGCTTCACAAGTCGGTATGGGATTCGATTGCACTGTAAATCCCGATTGCTGGGCCTCCACTAAAACGTCTTTACCTATTTCTGAGCACGTTCCAGAAATAGTGTACGCAACCTGATTGGCGATATTCACCACGCCTAGCGTAGCAAGGGTTAACACAGGTGCGGTGTTGTCCACCGTAAATGGAGCTGAAACTGCCGAGGCCGGGGCTTGTGTTCCATCCACGGAAGTCGCGCTTCCGGCGGCGATTGAAAAACCGAAAGTCCCGTTGCCGGTGCAGTTTGAGAAACTCACCGCACGCTGGTTCGAGTTTCCTGAGACTGATTCAACAGATTTGTTGGCGCAGGTGGTGCCCGATTGCCCAGTTCCTGTGATCCTGTCAGTGGTGAGATCAATTGAGCTCGCGTTGGCGTAAGTAACCACATAACGGACAGAACTTGAGCTTTTGATCGCCAGAGATTCCGGACCGCTGATGGTAATCGTCGGCGTATCGGCTACCGGTACGATATCCAGGTAAATGAATTGTCGATCAGAATCGCTATGGCCATCTGAGGCCCTCATCGATAAGACAGTTTTTGTCCCGTTTACGTTCAGTTTTGGGTCGAATTCTAACTTATATCCCGTTCCGATTATGGTTCCGCCTGAAATGCTATACCAAGTTGAATCACCTGGTTTCACAAAAAAGGCATTTACTTCTGTGGACACAGTCTGGTCGTTGATCTTCAAAACCACCGCATCCCCATCCGGGTCATGAACTGAAATACCGAGTGACCTTATCAAGTTCTCGTAAGTAATTATGAGTGGAGTGTCTTCGTTGGTCGAAAGCGTGTTCGAACTCATCGTGAGAACCGGAAGGTCGTTTTCCGCAGCAAACTGTAGTTTTGCAGAGAGCTCCATCTCAGAATTCAAACTTCCATCCGTGGCCACAAACCTAAACGCCTCAATGAGGCCATTGGCGTTAAGGGCTGGAGTAAATTTGAGGGTCTCCCCCGGACTGAAAACGTGGCCAGTGGGCACCGCTTTGCTGGTGCCGTCAGTGAGAGTTATGGAGAGATTGCCCGCCGCTGGGAGCCCGGTGATTTTGTACTTGAGGGTATCTCCGTCAGGATCACTGGCACTGACTTTTGCCGCAAAGACCGCGAAAGTAACCGCAAAGGCTAGGTCTTCGGTTCCTCCCGTCAAGTCGGCGACTGACGTGAGAGTAGGCGCATGATTGGCCAGAGTCACAGCTTCGGTCACAAATGTTTTGCTGACTCCGGCATGACTGAGAGTAAAACTGTGCGCTCCTACGCTGACAGTGGCTGGAATCGAAAAACTCAGAGAAGCACTTCCGGCTCCACAGCTTTCCGTAGCTAAGGTGGCGTCATCCAATTTGAACGAAACAGGATCACCATTCGCCGAACAATAGAAGCCGCGGGTGATTTCAGTGGACGCAGTGAGGGCTTGCATCGTTGCCGGTGGGCTTACTCCATTTTTGAAAAACACGTAGGGTTCACACGCATCGGCGCCCGGGTTCGTGTAAAGATAACTTGCCGTAAGCTCGACGGCACGGCTCTGAAAAATGTCCACGGGTTGCGAGGCTGCGATGACGTACGCGTCCCTGATGCGGAGCTCAGGCCTGAAGTCGCAGGAACCGCCCTCGGCGCTGTCGTGTGGGTTGTAGGCGATGAGTTCGAGAGTGCGCTGGGTTCCTTGGGGTACTTCGATTTCAAACGCGATTTCGCGGGAACCCGAGCCGCTTGCAAATGCTGGATTTGACTTTGGCTGGGTAAAAATTCCCCATGCTTGCGAACTGCAGTTTTTTGCGGGAGTCGCCTTTGGAGATATATCGGCAGCCCGCGCGCGAAGGGTCAGGCACTGGAAAGCAGAGAGCGAGGCGGGAGCAGTTTTGAAGGCATGAGCGGATTTTTCAGCGGATTTTCCGGGGTGCGAGCCATTTTCAATGCTCTTTGCCAGTCGGTCAATATCCAGTGAAACTCGGATCGGGGACCTGGGCGCGCGATCGAGCGAACACGCCGCCAGAGTTGTTAAAAATATAGGAAGCACAACGGCGCGCAAAAGTGCCGAGCTTCGGGCCGCGCTACGCGCCGAGAAAATGAGATGAAACAAAATAGGCACCCTTCGAGGTTCGTTGGTCACGTTCCGCATCCTCTGTCCCTTCATAGTATCGGAGTAATTGGGTCAAACTCTAGTGTGTCACGGATGACAGCATAAGAACCGCATGGCCCTCGTGCAGCTCAGTGCAAGTGAGCGAATTTACAGCGTGAAAAAAATGGTTTTTGGGTGGGTAGATGGCATGAGCGTGGGTTTTGCGCTCCAGTGCTCAGGGGCACGCGCTCGAATAGCTTCGGTGGTTCTGCGGAGAAGCTCATGCTCACTTCTGCGGAGAAGCTCATGCTCACTTCTGCGGAGAAGCTCATGCTCACTTCTGCGGAGAAGCTCATGCTCACTTCTGCGCGCAATTCGTTGCGGCCATAACGCGCTTGCGAAACCAAAATGTGGGCCCGACTATATGATTTCGTGCTTGACAAGTTTTTTACGAAAACAGCCTAAAACAGCGGATATTCGCAGAAAACAATCCTGGGGCGGCATAGCGTGCTCACCACGAAGCGAGTTTCGGAGCGAGATGGGGGCCAAAAGACTGGATCTTTTTAGCCGCACCTCAGCCCGTTGTGTGCGAATGAGAGGGCCAGTTTTTCGGTGATACGCCCAGTGAATGAAAAACATAAAATCCCTCACAAACCTTGAGCTGCTCAGTAAAACCCGTATCCTTGCCGCCTATGAACGACGGCTCGGCGTTGAACTTCTCCATCACATTCGCGAAATCGACGCGCGCAAACTCTACGCCGACGGGCACGCATCGCTGCACGAATTTTTGGTTCAAGAACTCAAGTACAGTGACGGCGCAGCTCACCGGAGAATTCAGGCCATGCGTTTGGTCCGCGACCTTCCAGAAGCAGAGGACAAACTCAGGTCAGGCGCGATCACACTCACGACGGCAAGCCAGCTTCAAAACTTTTTCAGGGCGGAAAAGAAAATCGGAGCGACATACTCGATCCAGGAAAAGCGCGAGTTACTTACCCAAATTCAGGAAAAATCCACAAGGCAGACCGAGGGCCTGCTCGCTGCGATCTCACCTCAAGCCGTGCCGCGCGAATACGAACGCGCACTCAACGAGACCGAAAGATCCGTTACCTTTGTGATGCCCTTGCACCTGAGCGAAAAGCTCTCACGTTTGCGCGGACTTCTCGCGCATCGAAACGCGAGTCCCACCTACGCAGAGCTTTTTGAAATCCTGGCTGACATTTCAATCGAGAACCTGGACCCATCGCGTAGACCCATGTCTAAAACTGGGAAAAAATACCCAAATCTAGAAAAGTCCCCCACACCGGGTGCCCCGGCTGCCCGTGATGCTTCTGCAGCTTCTGCTCCAGCTTACGCGTGCCGCGTGTACTCTGCGGAGAAGCTCAACTTCACCGAAACCTTCACCCCGCATGGGACGCCGATCGGCCCTAGACTCTCCCGCTATGTCCCCGCCCCGCTCAGGCGTCTCACCTGGTCTCGCGCCGCCGGTAAGTGCGAATACCGCGACCGCGACGGCCGTCGCTGTGCCTCAAGTTACGCGCTTGAGATGGATCACAAGATTCCAGTCGGTCAAGGTGGCCCAGCGACCGAAGAAAATCTTCAGCTGCTCTGTAGAACGCACAATGCGCACAAAAACAGCCGAGACTATGGGTTTCAGTGGCGTCGCGCAGAAGTAGGGTCTGAGTCGAGCCTGCCCACACTTTTCCGAGAGAAATTCGAACCCCAGAAGCGGCTCATTTCAAAGCTCGTAACGGCGCCTTGACGGCGCGCGACAGGGAGGGTTATAGCCACAACTCATGCTCGAGTCTTCTGAGTCTCTCTTACCTAATTCTGCGACTCGCGACGCCCGCCTCAAGGTCATCTGCGTGGGCCATCAAGACGAGTCGCTCGATGAGCTGGATCGTCTCCTTCACACCATGGGCGTGGATCCCGTTGGTCGCGTTTTCATGACCTCACGCCGGATTAATCCCGGCACCTACATCGGCACCGGAAAAGTGGATGAGGTCAAGCTCGCGCTCGATCAGCACACCGCTGAGGCCGTGATGGTCGACTTTGAGCTGTCGCCCAACCAGCTCCACAATCTCGAAAAAGAAATCGGAAAGCCCGTTCTCGATCGCCCGGGCGTGATCATCGAAATTTTTTCGCGTCATGCGCGGACCAAAGAATCCAAAACACAAGTTGAGCTTGCCAAGCTTCAGTACCTGCTGCCGAGGCTTGCGCATTTTTGGACGCACTTTGAGCGGCAGCGAGGCGGAATCGGAAACAAAGGGATGGGCGAAACTCAGATCGAAGTCGATCGCCGCCTGGTCAAAAAGCGAATGGCGCTTTTGAATGATCGCCTGGTCGCGATCGAGCGCGAACGCATCACTCAGCGAGCCAGCCGAAAAGACGTCTTAAAAGTCGCACTCGTGGGTTACACCAATGCCGGAAAATCCACGCTCCTCAACGCGCTCACTCACAGCGAGGTGCGTGTCGAAGACAAACTGTTTGCGACTCTCGACGCGAGCGTGCGTTCGCTGGATCCCAACTGCCATCCGCCCATAGTCGCAATCGACACGGTGGGATTTATCAGCCGCCTTCCGCACTCACTCGTGGCTTCGTTTCGCTCAACGCTTGAAGTCTTGCATGAGGCTGACTTGCTTTTGCATGTTGTGGACGCAAGCTCCGAGCAGGCGCGCGAGCAAATGGAAGTGACCGAAAAAGTTCTCGAAGAACTCGAAGTGGGCGATAAGCCTCGGATCACAGTCCTCAACAAGATTGACCGACTCGAGACCGGTGCGGCTAGAAATCGCGCCAAGGTCGCAGCGCCAGGCGCAATGGCCGTATCGGCGCTCAGTACCGAGGACGTCACTCGTTTGAGAGACCATGTTTTGGATTATTTCATTAAAAAGCTCGAGATTTGGGAGGTTTTGGTCCCTTATTCGGAGAGCCGCCTGGATGCCTTGATTCACGCTCATGGGAGCGTTGAAAAAAGCACGCACCACGAAAAGGGCACCTTTTATCGCGTCCGCATGGACCGCGAGTGGGCCAACAAACTCAATCTCAAGAAGTACCAACCGTAAGCAGCCGTCGGAGATCCGTACGTCATTATGAAAAAGCCACTTGTTCGCGGACATTGGATTGCAGCTTCTCAGTTTCATGACCTGACTGAGGCAGAGGTTTTGCGCGAAGTTTCCAAAAGGGTTGCTGAGACCAAAGCCCGCGCGGGCGCGCAAAGACAAAGTCATCCCTTGGTTCTTTTTGATCTGGATTCGACGCTATACGAAGTTGGTCCTCGCACGCATCAGATTTTGCGGGAGTGGCTGGATTCAAGCGAAAGCGCCGAATTTCCAAGGGTGCGCGAAGAACTCCGAGGGCTCGAAAATCAGCACGTCGGCTATTCGCTCAAAGATACGTTTGAAGCCCTTGGATTGGATCTTGAGCGCGCCGATGTCAGCGACGGGATTGCGAGTGCGAAAAAGTTTTGGCTTGCTCGGTTTTTCTCGGATGACTACCTCAAATACGACCATGCTTATCCAGGTGCCGCGCATTTTGTGCGCGAAGTTCATCGCCTGGGCGCAGAGATTGTTTACCTTACCGGGCGTGACGAACCGGGAATGGGTCGCGGTACTCGTGATGCCCTCCTTCGAGACGGTTTTCCGCGGGGTTGCGAGCGTACACACTTATTGTTGAAGGCGGCATTTGGACTTCCGGATCTCGAACACAAACAGTCGGCGTGCAATTACGTGCGCGAGCACGGATCATTGATCGCCTCTTTTGAAAATGAGCCGGTCAATCTGGTGGCGATTTACGAAATTTTTCCCGAGGCCATGCATGTGCTGGTCGAGACGGTGAGCAGCGAACACGCGGCCTTGCCTGTCCAGGGCCTCTATCGAATTCGCGGGTTTCAGCACCTTTGAACTCACCTTTTCTCTTTACGACTTGCCAGCTGGGCGCGGAGCCGGCGCTCAAGTCCGAGATTGCCCGAGAGCACCCTGAGTTTCGCTTCGCGTTTTCGCGTCCTGGATTTTTGACTTTCAAAAATGTTTCGGGTTTTGTCGCGCCTGATTTTCAACTCAACTCGGTTTTTGCGCGGACTTATGGGGTTTCTATTGGAACTGTGAACGCCGCCGAGGCCGAAGGCTCCGCGGTTTCTGAAATCCTAAAATTAGCGGCGCCACTCATGACGGCAAAAACTCTGCGCCTGCACGTCTGGGAGCGCGATCAGTTTTCGGTGGGCGAGGAGCCTCCCAAGTTTCACAAAGGCGCTCGCGCCAGGGTGCTAGAAAAAGAGCTCCGTGCGGGCGAGTCGCAATGGCTCTCGGGTACGCGGGCCGAGAGTGGTGACTGGGTTCTCGACGTCATAGTTGTGGAAGATCAGAAATTTTGGGTCGGCTTTCATGAAGCGTCGTTCGCGCACTCGCCGTTTCCGGGCAGTGATCCGGAGATTGTCGTTCCGGCCGAAGCGCCCTCGCGTGCTTACCTCAAGCTTGAGCAGGGACTCGCGTGGTCGGGCTGCCCAATGACTAGTGGTGATCTCGCCGTAGAAATCGGCAGCGCTCCCGGAGGCGCAAGTTTCGCGCTCTTAAAGCGTGGGGTTTCGGTCATCGGAATCGATCCGGGAATGATGGCACCTCAGGTTCTGAGTTTTCGAGAGAGCCCTCGATTCAGCCATCTCTGCAAATCAGTTGTCCGCATCGAAAAGGACGATCTCCCGCAAGGAGTGAAATGGTTGCTCCTCGATATGAATACGGAGCCTGATGTTTCGCTTGCCGCCTTGGAGCGGATTTTTCCGATGATTCAGGAGTCCCTCATGGGAATGCTTTTGACCATCAAGCTCAATGACTGGGATTTTGCGCGTGAAATTCCGGCATTTCTAGAACGCATTCGCAGTCTGGGTTGCCCCCGAATTCGCGCCACCCAACTCCCGGGCAACAAACAAGAAATCTTTGTCTACGCTCTGACCCGCAGGGGGCAGACGCTCGGTCCCAAGCGCCGCTAGGCCGCTTTGTTTTCTTATTGTCAGATTGTGTACTTAATCTAGCACAGCAAATCGTAAGTACTCTCTCGTTCCATGCTTCATGAGTCGTAACTGCAGCTAAAAACCTGCTAAAAAGGCCCATTTTTAACTTAAGAGTTGGCCTGAGTCTTGCCTTCTAGTTGTCGGGGCCTGATGGGCCGCTGTCAGCCGTAGACAAAATTGAAGGAAGGCTGGGTACTTCGATGAAGGTGAAATTCAGTATTTTTAGTTTTTTGGTTTTGAGTGTGTTGCTCGGCGGAATGCTCGGGCTCCATTGGTGGCAAAATCGTGAGGTTCAGGCTCGGATCGGGTTGCTGGAAAAGATCTCTGAGCGGCAGGATATTGCTGGGCACCTGACTCTGAGTCTGGAAAAGTACCGGAGGTCGAGCGCTGGATTTCGAAACTTACCAGAGGCCCAGGTCTCGGCGCTCAAGAGTCAACTCAAGTCGGATTTTGATCAAGGTATGGGTCGAATCGAAGACCTGAACGCGAGCATGGGCGATGCAGAGGCGGCGAGCGGATCGCAAAGGCGAGCGCAAGAGCGCGCTCTCGCTGCTCGAGTGCAAGACCAGTTGGGTGGGTTTTTGATCTTAAGCGCGAAGATTGAGCCGCAGCTGTATCTTCGTGATGTGTACATCAAACCCGAAATGCGTCAGCTACACGACGAGATTGTCGCGGTATTGCAGGAGATCGAGACATCGACGGCCGACGCCGCCAAAACTCTCAGGTCTGAAACGGAACAGAGAAGTAAGGTCAGTGTTCAGGCGATGGCCTCAGCCGCCGGGGGAGTGGTTTTTCTTTTCTGCCTCATCCTGTTTCGGGGATTTTGGAATTATGTGCGTCCACTCAAGAAATTAACGGATTTTGCCAGGGGGCTCCATGTACCGGAGGGTGTGAGGGCATCGAGCGGGTTTATGAGCGTGCGCCAAGCCTTGGAGAGCCTCGCTCAAAATCTTGAAAAACAAAAAGCCGAGCGCCATCTGTTTATTTCTGCCGTAGCCAACGACCTTCGGTCCCCCATGGTGAGTTTGCAGACGGCGGCAACCCTTTTGGCTGGTAATGGTGGAAATGAGCGTCAGCGAGCTGGAGCGCTCGATGTACTTCGAGGATCAGTCTTTAGACTTTCGCGCTGTGTGGAGGATCTTTCGGACCTGGTTCAAGTGGAGCGAACGGAAGTCCGGCTTGACGAAAAAATCGTGGATCTCAGGGACGTGGTGAATGATGTCGTCAAAAAGTTTTCCTTGGACTCAGGCGCCTATCAGTTGACGTCCACTTTGCCAAACGTAGCCGTGTGGACATTACTCGACTCCAGACGAATGGAGCGAGTGATCGCAAACATCGTGAACAAACTCATGCAGTATCGCCCTCAGGGCGCAGAAATTGACCTGGGGCTTGCGTGGAGCCCAGACGGTCCCAATCGGGGTGTAGCCCTGGTGGTGAGGGAATTCGCCCGTGATCATTTTATTTCGACTGGGGCAGCGGTTCCGCGACAAGATCTCTTGGATCATTGGACTTCCGAGAACGGGTTTACGATGCGATTTGTGGAGCGCGTGATCAAAGCTCACGGAGGCGCCATAAAGGTCACCGAGTCAGAAGTTGCCGGCCTCGAGTTTAGAGTTACGCTCCCGGGCGAAAGGGTGGCCGGAGCTCTGATCCCAAAGACGAGCAGCGCACCCAGTGCGAGTCCCAAGGCAGCGTTTGAATTGTCTCCAAAGATTTCGTCTGCGGCCGCTACGGCCTAGGGCCCAAGACCAAAAGGGGCTGTTTCTTACGCGTTGGATGAGCCGCTGTTTGATTTGAACTCAGTAGCCTCCAGCCCATGTTTTTTTAGGAGACCATAAACCTCAGTGCGAGATTTTTCAGCCAGTCGGGCTGCCTTGGCAATGTTGCCGCGGGCGGCGTTCAAAAGGCGTAAGAGATACTCGCGTTCGAACTGAGATTTCGCGCTGTGAAACACCAGCGGAACTTCGTCGACGTGGGCGTCCTTCACGGTAAGCGACGATTTAGTTTGAGTAGGGGCAACGGATTCCACAAGGGGATCCGGTACGACAGGATCCTGAGCCCAGGATGCGGCGTCTTGCTCCTGCGGCCATTCTTTTTCAGGAAAAAAACTTTTGCCCGAGAGTTTTCCGCCGCCTTCGATGACAAGCGCATGCTCAATGCGATTTTGCAGTTCACGAACGTTGCCTGGCCAGGCGTAGGATTCGAGGGACTCCTGTGCGCTCTGCCGAAAGCCGCCGAACTCCACACCCATTTCTTTGCATATTTTGTGGGCAAAGAGTGACGCCAAAAAGATAATATCCTTCTTGCGTTCCCTGAGGGCTGGAACCTGAATCGGCAGTACATGGAGCCGATAAAATAAATCTTGGCGAAAAGTGCCCTTTTGGGCCTCTTCTTGAAGTGATTTGTGACTGGCCGCAACCACGCGGACATCAATTTTGATGGGTGAAGTTCCGCCGAGAGGGAGCACTTCTCTTTCCTGAAGCACGCGTAAGAGTTTGGCCTGAATGGAAAGGGGTGCGTCTCCGATCTCGTCCAAAAACAGCGTACCGCCTTGGGCACGGGTAAAGAGTCCAGGCTTATTGTCGCGCGCATCGGTAAATGCGCCACGGACATAGCCGAACAGTTCTGACTCTAGGAGATTTTCGGGAACGGCCGCGCAGTTGAACGCGACAAACGGAGCGTTCTTTCTCGGACCTGCGCGATGGAGGGCACGGGCCACGAGTTCCTTGCCAGTTCCGCTCTCGCCGGTAATGACGACGTTACTGTTGACCTGTGCTGCCATCGTTATTTTTCGAAGAAGCGGTTCCATGACCGGGTCACGGCTCTTGATGATCGAACGGACATCATGGGATTCGCTCAAGGATGCGAGGTTTTTGAGGGACTGCACCTCTTTGCGGAGTTCGAAGTTCTCTATTGCCTGCGCGATCTGAGACTTCAACTCGCCATCCTGAAACGGTTTTTTGATATAGCCTGTCGCTCCGCGCGTAAAGGCCGTAACGGCCGAGTCCACATCACCATGTGCTGTGATGATAAAGACCGGAACATCGGGTGCGAGTTCGCGAATTTTCGGCAGGACGTCGAGGCCATTGCCGTCGGGGAGGCGTAAATCCACCAGCAATGTGGAATATTTACCGGGCGTTCGCGCGAGAGTTCGAAGTCCCTGAGCGAGAGTCGAACAGCAATCCACCGCGTAACCGTCACTTTCAAGTGAGAGTGAAAGCACGTCGCTCAGTTGCTCGTCGTCATCCAAAATCAGAATTGAGTTTGCTTTTGTGTTCATCGTGGGCCTCCTCCCGTCTCTTCGAGGTCAATATTTTTCAGGGCGTCCAGTTGTCCGGTAGTGTTTTCACAGCGCCCCTCCAGTGAACGTTGGTTTTTGACCAGGGCACGGAGAGCGGCGGTCGAGAAAATCACGCGAGGTGACTTCACGTTTTCGAGTTGCAGCTCGAGTTTTCTGAGGGCGTCTTTTTCACGTGTCGAAATTTTCAGTGTTTGAGTGGGGCCGGCGGCGGCATCCTCGACTTCAGCTTTCTTGCTCGGACGGAGCAGGTGAGAACATCCGCCGAGATAAGCGACGAGCAGGGCGGTAAAAACTGCGGCGGACAGGTTTTTTGCGTGACATCTGTTTAGCATATTCCCTCGCGTCGGACGGCAATGGCCTCTGTTTCGTAGCGTCCTGGAATTTGGATTAGAAACCGGGTTTGCTCGTTTTTAGAAAGGGCAACGATCTGCCCGTTATGGGCTTCGACAATTTTTTTGACCACGTGAAGTCCCAGCCCCAGTCCTTGTTGCGATGTCGAATTGGAGCCACGATAAAAACGCTCAAAAATTTTGAATCTTTCGCTCTCGGGAATTTCCGCTCCGGAGTTTGAAACTGAGATCTCAATCTGGGGCAGCGGCTTACCGGTATGGGGCATGGATTGATCCACGTGGACTTCGATCGAGCTGTTTTCGCGTCCGTACTTGATGGCGTTGGTCAGTAAATTGACTAGAACGTGAACCATTCCATCAAAATTAAACGCTGCAGTGACATGGGCCGCGCCCGTGCGTCGGATCTGCATGGATTTTTTTCGCGCAAGTAGGCGGACCTCCTCGATCGCGGAATCTAGGGCTGGGGTCAGCTCGTGCGGCGTCATTTCAAAGTCATAAAATCCCGCGCCCGACTCGCTCCGAGAGTGGTGCAAAAGATTGTTGATCATGGACTCGAGTCTCTTGGCGGCGATCATGCAGGCGGCAAACGCTTTTTCGCGCGAAGTGGGAGAGAGCTGTTCATGACGGGTGGCCAAAAAGACGAGCCCCTCTTTGATGGCGGCCAGTGGGTTTTTTATTTCGTGTGAAATCGCCTGAAAAAATTCGGTTTTTGCGTGATCGAGGGTTTCGAGACGCTCAGCCATGGCGTTGAACGAGCTTGAGAGATCCTGAAGTTCGCTGACCGCAAGTTTTGAACCCTTTTTAGGAATCCGATGGGAGAGCTCACCTTGGCGAATCCGCGAGGTTGCGTCACTGAGCGTGTTCAAAGGTTGGATGAGTCCGCGGTAAAAAAGGGTGAGAAGCCAACTGGTCACGCCGATGGTAAGAATGAGCGCCAGCAAGATGAGGCGGGCAAGTCCAAGCGCCGCTTCGCGCGCGTCTTGGAGCCTTTTCTGGCGGCGTTCGTTGAGTTGGTCGTGAAGTTCCTTGAGTGACCGAGTGCTTTCAAGTTGGTCTGAAATTCCTCGAAACTCCGGGTAAATCTTAACCAGCACACTCTCAAGCGAGAGCCCGGCTTTTGCCAGTTTGGTGCGATGGAATGCCGCAAGAGTCGCATAGCTGGGGTCGAGTGTGATCTGGAGTTTCTTGAGCGCCTGATCTCGGGAGGCCGCGAGCCCTTCCATTCGAACCAGCGTTGAATGAGCATCCAGCTCCTGACTCGCCAGCGCCTGTATGGAGGATGAGTGCTGGTGTGCGACGGAGAAAGCCCGTGCTCCTAGCAGGACAACCAAGATGAGCAGCGAAACCGAGATCAATAATGCGTGCACCCGGAGTTTCAGCATTTGCACGAGTGTAGCGATTTACTGACGCCGTGCAAGGCGAGTCGGGGTGTTTTTGGTTGCCGCTCGTCATTTTTATTGTGAGATTGTGTAAAAAAGAGCGCGCGATTCAGTCAGTCGCTGCGCAGACTGGGCGGTCGCCGCTCTAGGCGGAGGTCTCCGGATTGGGAGCACTTTTGTGATGCAATGCATTATTTCCGGAGAGGTGAGCGTTAAAAAAAAGAAGGCGGAACGCAAAAAAGCTTGCCGCGAGTGGGGGGTGAGAAATATAGGTGGGCGGTTCGCTGGGGTTAGCGAGCGGTTTTTGGGGTAAAAACTGGCCAATAGCGTGGTGCAATTGGCTCAAAAAGAGTGTGGGGACGCATTCAATGCGCGTTTGTGTGGGACTTCGTTTCTCTTTCAGACTTCTTTCCATCAGCCTTCTTTGCTTGAGTGTCGTGTCGACCAGGGCTTCCCTGGCTTCCGATAAGCCTTTTGGTGGGCTTCCAGTGGGTAAAAACTGGGGCAAGCAAATTGAGGCCATGAAATCCGCCTACGAACAGATTCGGGCGATTCCACAGATTCAAAACCTCCTTCGTTCCCAGGGCAATGCCCTCATGCTGGATCGCAAGATTTCCGGCTTAGAAGTCGAGACCACCCGTTTTCAACACTATTTTCAGGGAATCGAAGTCATGGGTTCCCAGGCGCTTCGACATGAAAGCGCTCTCCAAGCGGTCAGTTCTGCCGCATCCCTCGTCCAATTTGATCTCGATGTTCGGCCAAGCCTCAGCGTCGAGGATGCAGTCGGCGTAGCTCAGTCTGTGACCGACCAGCGCAAACTTCTCGCGCAACCGATCCTCAAAATTTTGCCTAAGAGTGGCGAGCAGTCCGCTCGATTGATCTATGTGATCAAGCTGGATGGCCAAGGCCATAAAGCCGGCCGTAATGTCTACGTTGACGCCCACAGCGGCGCGCTGGTCGCAGATATCTCGCACCATCAGACGATCGCCCCCATTGAAGTTTTTTCGACCAACGAAAAGTGCCAGATGCTCGAATCCAGTACTGACGACTTGGGCGGCCGTGCGCCGATTCGGCTCAATCATCGCCGCTGCGACCTCGTCGTGAAGCTCGGCCAGATTTTGCCGGGTGCCGATGCGCAGGCTCTTCGGGCCAAGCAGAATTCAACGGATGTTTTAAATTATTACCAAGATCACCATCAGCGAAACAGCTTTGACGGAATGGGCTCTGCTTCTGTGAGCGTCGTTCATGTCGGTGAAAAATGGGTCAACGCTTTCTGGGATAGCGAAAACGAAATCATGGCCTACGGCGATGGCGATGGTAAGGTTTTCACCAATCTGACCGAATCACTGGACGTTTCTGGACATGAAATGACCCACGGAGTGGTTTCCAAGACGGCCAATCTCGAATACATGGATCAGTCCGGTGCACTGAACGAAGCCTATGCTGATTTTTTCGGCGAGCTCATTGAAGGTCAGGGCGACTGGGTGATGGGACGTTCACTTTTCGTGGATCCTAAACAAGGAGCCAATGGCCTCCGAAACATCCGCAATCCTAATGCTGTGAGTGTTCCCTGGGAAGGCACGGATGGGGCCGAGATCAAGCGTCCTTATCCGAAGCACAAAGACCAGCTCTTTAAGTTCAACGGCAGTTGTGGTCCTCAAAACGACAATTGCGGTGTGCATTTGAATTCAACTCTCGCCAGTCACGCGGGATTTCTGACTGTTCAGTCCATAGGACAGGCCGCTGCCGAAAAGCTTTTCT
>CAMBEX010000029.1 GCA_945865865.1 Bdellovibrio sp. ZAP7 | reverse complement strand
TGCGGTGATGAAGTCGCTGGAGCAGCTCGAGCTTGTCATCGTCGGTCATTTGAATAGGGTTCTTGGCGTAAAATTCCATCAGCCCATTCATATCCGTTTGAAGGCTTGGGTCGCGCAGCAGGTCTAGAAGCACCATCTCGCCAAAAAGATGGAGATAGTGAGCGGTCACTTCAATTCCTTCTTCGGTCAGAAGTCGAGTAAAGACGGTTTTTGCAACTCGCGGCTGCTGCGCAAAAATGGCAGTCAACTCTTCAAGCAGGCGTTCGACCTCGTAGCGTTTGGCGACGAGTTGAGCAGAAGTGTTTTCGTGGGCCGAGGACTCCGCGCCCTCGGCGGCGCGTGCAGTGGAGTGACCGGAAGCCGCGGGTGCGGCTCCACTTAAAAGGGTATGAACACTATTGGATCCTGATTTTCTGAAGGAGAGGGCTGAAATTAAAACCAGAAAGGCGATGATCGTACCGGCAATGCCCAGCCCATAGACCTTAAATTTTTGCAGCTCAGCTTGAACGGCGTCTCCGTTTTCGACGCGCTCAATGCGTTCAATGCGCTGATAGTTTTCGTGTCGCTCATTATTGTTCTGAGAGTTGTTGGTACTCGTTGTTTGATTGTTGGCTTCAGTGTTGCTGCGTTGAGTGGAGTCCGTTTGATTTTTGGTCTCCTGACTCAGCCAGCGTCCCATTCCACGGCCCGAGCCAGGCCGCCCGTCAGCCGCGAGGTCGCCATCAGTTCCCTGGCCGTAATTTCCCGCTTCGCTTTCAACGAGCTTTTTCGGAAAGCGCATCATTCGGGCCGAAATCGTTACATTTTTTAGATGATTGGTCTTGAGTCGCGCCATCTCGAGCAGATTGGCCTGCTCTTCTGCCGCCATCGACAGATCCGTTAGTAGAGTCGCCGCGATGTTGCGGATTCTGACCGCGGTTCCTTGTTCTTCGACAAACTCGCCACTCGGTCCATACTGAGTTTCCTCGGGATTGACGAGCTCGGTCTGGAGATTGAAATCCGCGACCATGCAGCGGCCCGGGCAAAAACGTTGAATCAGGTCTTCGAGCTTCGCCGAAAACTCGCGCGTGATCTTTTCACGAATGGCAGCGACCTTGCCTGCTGCCGCAAAGGGCTGTGGAAACGAGGCGATCTTAGTTTCAATCTTGACCGGGTAATCCAGTGTATCGAGATGTTGTTGAAGTAAGTCGATGAGCTTTCCTCGCGAAACCGGGCCGATTTTCTCGTCAATTAATAGCTTTATGGCCGCCGATGTCGGTTCGACCTTGGTCATGGCCTCGGGATCGATGTCGTCAAACCCCGGTGCCAGGCGTTCGGGAGTGGCAAGGTCCACGCTCGCCTGAACCGACATGAGTTTACATGAGCTGAGTCCGGCAGGATCCATTTGACAGTATTTTTCTAAAATCGGTTCAAGAAGACTGCGAATCTGGTTCTCGGCATCCCTGCGCGCGATGTCCGACGTCCTCACGGATGCGCCGAAGGTCGGCGTTGCCGCCACAAGTACACTGATCAGGAGCAAAAACGCGCGGATGTTTTTCATGGCGACGCGAGCCCTCGTGACAGTTTTTTACGATCTATAAATTTTCGCAGTGACTCATTGGTGGGATTGAGTCGGAGTGACTGGTTCCACGATTGAATCGCGAGCTCCGTGTGGCCGAGTCTCTCCAGTACGGTTCCTCTCATCTCGTGAAGCTTGGGATCAGTCTGGTACTCCCGGAGCATGTTTTCGATTTCAAGCGCGGCGGCCTCATAGCGGGCATTTCTGAAAAGTTTTTTGATGTGGTCGACGCCCGCCAAGTAGCTCGTTTGTGCCTCCGGGCGGTCAAACTCTGAGGGAATGACTCCCAGCTCGTTTTCAACTTCGCGCCGAGCTGCAATATTTTCAGGCGACCCTTGGGGAAAGCGCGCGGTGATTTCGCGATCTGTGTAAGTCGGAGGTCTTTTTTGAAGGACCGATGGATCCTCTCCATCACCGGTCTCCGCGAACTCTGCGGGAGAGCGGTTGCCAAAAGCCGGGTTCAACGGAACCACGAGGTCGCTCATCGCAGAATGGTCAGCTGGAAGTTCAACCTCAACTGCACGATCACCCTTTTTTGTCCGCAGGACGACGGTTTGAGGAGCGGCCCCATTGCTTGCTCCGTAAACGTCTCCAAAAGGATTTTGAATGGGTTTGGATTCGTGCTCAGTGTTGTCGATCGCAAGAAACGATCGCGTGGCTGAGCAGGCGGGCAGGAAAATGCCGAAGACCGCGGGCAGAATTCCCGTGATCGTCATTTTCAGCATTTTGTTTGCCCAGCAGTTCTTCATGAGTTTCTCCAAATTCTCCATTTTCTAAAACAGCGCGCTGATTCCCAATCCCGCTTCGACCCCGGACACCGAACCCGCCTCAGTAGAGCCGACAAAGGCAGTTCCCTTTGGGCGATAGCCCACGTTGGCTGAAACTCCCCAGTGCTTAGCGAGTCGCCACTCGTAGCCGGCTCGAGCCAGTCCGCCGAGAAATCCCGAAGCATAGGTTCCACCGATTCCGCCAAAAACATTGCCGCGGACGCGATTGTAGTTTTCTTCGTCTCCGATGATGTTCCACGAATGCATAAACAAAAGAGTGAGATTGAGGCCTGAGTAAAGATCCGCAGTCCCGGCCGATTCTGCTGTGGCGCCGACTAGACTTGTGGCCTCGCGAAAGAAGTCGAGCTCAAACCCAACTTCTTTGCGGCGGTTATCATAGCGTTCCATCATTCTGAATCCTGCACCCAGGCAGCCGTCATAAGCTGAGACATTTTTTTCATACGCATAGTAGATAATCGCGCGGTACTGGATGGTCGGGCTGTATTCGCTCGCACTCCGGGCTTCATCAGTCTGGGTAAAGTCAACGCCTCTGCGAAAGGCCGCGGCTTTGGAGGTTTCAGAATTATAGCTTCGTGACCAGACCACCGCTCCGGTTTCTGCCTCGGCGATATGAAGCGAGAGAACCATTCCATTGCTCTGAAAGGAAAAGGCGGCATCCATGAAGTTTGTGATTGCCGAGGTTCTCGCGATTCGCGCGAGCTCGGGTCCGTTGCTCTCTGCGCTGGTGACCACCATCTGGTCTCCGTTCAGTACAGCTCTGCGTGAGCGGCAAGGAAGGCACTGCACGACTCGCGTTTTGGTATGCTTGAGGATTCGCTCCGTCAAAAGTAATTCGAGGTGGCTCTTAAAGGAGTTTGGAACGTTTTCACTCGTGGCGAGATTTCTAATCGAGAGGTCTTTCAGTCCCTGTACTCCGCCGTTCTTAAGGTCGTATTCAAAATCACCTAGGAGATCTTCGAGGACTTCGTAAAAGTTGCGGGTCGGAGCATCGCTCTTGGATCCAGATGAAGTGCTGGCGCTTGTGCTTTCAGCGATAGCATCGTTTGAGAGAGGTATCGCAACTGTCATCGCGAACACCGTCGCGAACATCGTCACCCCCGCACGCAGTGCACGAATGCACGCCAGGCGGCTGTCACGATGAGGCGATTTTTGCAGTCTGTGAGTTACAAATTTCATTTCTGCTGTACCACTCCAATGGCTTCATCGGAAAAGTGCGCTTGGCACTTGAAATTGTTTCGGATGATTCCGAGAAGCATTTTGTGAAGGGCGGTATATGCACGCATTTGCCAAAATATTGACAACAGGAGCGGTGCTAGCTGGGCTAGGGTGCTCCACTGCAGCAGTGGCACCGCCACCGGTGGCGCCCGTTTTGCCGCCACTTGTTCAGGTGCCGCATCCGGCCGGGTCTGATCTCGGTGATCTGCAGGCACTCTTTCTTGAGCCCGGCGCTCCCCGGCGCGATCAGCTGACCGGTTGTGCCGATCCGTTTCTTAAATTGAAGTCAGCCACGGCAAGCCGCGATGAGTTGCGAACAGGTACTCGAGAGATTGTAGCGGGAGACCCCGTCGCACTTCACTGGTGCTTTTACGGAAAGCTTCTTGAGCTTGAAGAAGGTCTCAAAAAAGAGCCCTATGTCGAAGAGCGCCAAAAAACGGTGGTGGATACCTATGGGTTTTTGGTTCCGATCGCGCGGGGTTTTCAGGCGGAGTTTCGAGACTCGCGTTACCTGCGTATGGCCATTGGGCGATATCGACGTCTGAGTGAGTGGGTGTTTTTCAGAAAAGTGGAGATGTCCAAGGAAACGACCTCACTCCTTGCTGAAATTGAAAACCCATTTGGGGTCTGGCGCGCGCCGGCGGAGATGGGTTCGGTGCTCAAAAAATACGGAATCGAAGTGGGAGATCCAAAGGCGACTTTGGTGGCACCGCCGGAAACGGCGCCGCTTTCGCCAGAAAGGGCAGGCGAGCCAGTCAGCGTAGAGCAAGAAATTCAACCGGAGGCCCCCACGCTATGACGGCGATCCTGCAGCTTCTGGTGCTTTCGGCAATTCCGGTCGTGATTTTTGCGCTCTGGTCCGAATATTTCAAAGCCGCACGTGCGCTCCAGAGTGACGATGAAAACGAGTCCTTGGAACTAGAAGCTCGAATTCGAATGGCGGGTTTGCTGACAACGATAGCGCAGCTCTTTATGTTCATGGCCAGTGGATCGATCCGCCACGAAAATCCAACGGCTGGACTTGCTGGATTGTTGATCACCTTGGGTGCCTTGGTGGTTCAAGCTCAGATTCAATGGTCACTCCGTGTGTCGATCGCAAAGGATCCGGCTGCCGCACGCGAAAAGATTCGCCAGGAGACAAGCGGTGGCGGTGGGGTTTTCGGTCGCGCGCTTCTCTGGGCTTCGCTCGGGGCGCTGAGCCATTTTGCAATCGTATTTGGTTTTGCAGCCGGCTCGCTGCTCTTTGCCAATTGGGCGGGCGTGAGTAAGGCCGCGATGCTGGCAATCGTGATTTGTTCCACTTTCGCGGGATTTGGTTCGGCGATGATTCTCAATTTCGCTCTTGCCCCTCTCTTTATGCGAAAGGTCCTGCCGGCAGAGCAGATCTCAGATCCCGAGTTGATTGGAAAAATCGCTGAAAGTTTTGTGCGTGCGGGCCTCAAACTCCCTGATTTTTGGCTCATCAAGGGCGGAGAGACCCGTTTCGCCAATGCATGGGTTGCTGGTTTCACTTCGGGACGGGGCTGGTTTAGGCCGGGTCTATTTTTGTCCGAATCTCTGCTCAAGAGCTTGGATTCAAATGAGCTTCGTGCAGTGGTCTCACACGAGGTGGCGCATCTCTCGCTGAAGCATCTTCAGCGCAGATTTTTTACGGCGCTTTCGTTCGGCATTGGCTTGATTTTCGTGGCCGCCGCGGTTTCGTTCGTGATCGCAGTCAAAGCTACACCGCCAATGGTGGGGTGGATGGGGCTTTTGGGTCCAGTGCTCGGAGTGGTTTGCGTTTTTGGGATCATGAGGTACTTGGGCAGCCAGGTTTCGCGTTGCGAACTTGAGGCCGATCATCATGCGGTTGCGGTGATGGGGGCCGATGTCGAAGCGCTGATTTCCGCGCTCAAAAAGCTCGATGGCATTAATGGGATTCCGTTATCCGGGAGGCCCCCTGGCCAGGCTTCTGCAATGAGTCCTTTGACGGGGCATCCGGCGACTGAAAAAAGAATCGAACTTCTCCGCCGGGATTTTCCGACTCCTCGTGAGGCTTCCGAGGATAGTCGCAAGGCCGCCTGATTTTCTACACAATCGCACTTTAAAACGAAAACCCCCCCGGAGAGCTCGGCTCTCTCCGAGGGGGGGCTTAAGTGAACCCATTCACCCAAGATGAATGGGTTCGGGCGCACTTTGCACACTTGCTTAAACCTAAACTTTTTGGATTCTCGAAGCTCACGCGCCGGTCTCGGCGCTGCGAGGGAGTATAGGAAGGGGGTTCCAGCTCAAGAGCCAGAACCCCCCTTCCGCTATTACAGGAGTTTCAGAGCATTCACTGGGCTCTGATTGGCCTGTGCAAGGACCGATACGCCAGCCTGTTGCAGAATGTTCTGCTTGACGAGTGCTGAGGACTCTTCAGCCACGTCGGTATCAGCGATACGCGAACGTGCCTGAGTGAGGTTCTCCTTGGCGATTGCGATGTTGTTCACCGTAGAATGCAGTTTGTTCTGCATGGCTCCCAACCGGGCGCGAGCGGCGCTGATTCGATTGAGTCCCTCGTCCAGGGTGTCCATCGCATTGCGGGCATCTTCGATAGACTCAGAGCTGAGTCCTTCGATTCCGAGCGCGTCGGCGCGGACATCGTTTTCACCGACGTTAAAGGTGATTCGGTCTTTTTCGTCGTTTCGAATACCGACCTGGAACTCAAGCTCGCCCTTTACGGCCTGGCCGTTCAAGAGCGGCGTGCCGTTGAAGGTGGTCACATTGGCGATGCGATCCACTTCTTGGGTCAAGCTCTGAAACTCTTGATTGATGAAGGAACGCTCTTTGTCGCCGATCGTGTCGGATGCAGCTTGCACCGACAGTTCACGGAGTCGGATCATGATGTTGCCGACTTCCTGCATGCTGCCTTCGGCAACTTGCACGAGTGAGACGCCGTTATTGGCGTTCTTTTCGGCTTCACCCATCGAGCGGATCTGCGCCCGAAGGTTTTCAGCCGTTGAAAGTCCAGCGGCATCATCACCTGCTGTAGTGATTCGTTGACCCGAAGCCAATTTTTGAAACGACTTGGCTTGGTCCACGTTCGTCTTCACTAGGTGGCGGGTCGCGCTCATGGCTGCCATGTTAGTATTAATTCTTAAGCCCATTTGAGGAGTCTCCTATAGATCGAACCCGCGGCATCCTGACACGCGGTCAGGTGGTGAGCCAAAGATTCGTTAACCAGTCGGGAGCTGGATTGAGCAGCGCGCCGCCTGGCCGAGTTGGTGTTTAAACGTCTGAGTTGAGAGCTTGAGCGGCCGGTGGTTCAACAACTCCATCCGGCGGGTACTGCTGGGCGGGTTTTTCCCGCGATGAACTCCGCCACATTCGACAGCAAGCCTCAGTGACAGACGTTGTCAGTTGGTGCCCGGTGAGTCCTTTTTCTCTCCGGCTGACAATAGACTGATCGGAAAAGGCGGCAAATACTTGAGAAAATCGCTCAGTTATTAACAGTTGTTTTTTTGGTTAATAATTTCAGGGGGTAACGCACAAAAAAAACGAGGCGGGGTTTTTAGGCCCCGCCTCGCGGTGGTGTTTTTCAGGTTAATTGAAGCACTTATCCGACGAGCTTCAGTGCCAGTGTTGAGTTCTGGTTAGCTTGACTGAGGACCGAGACACCAGCTTGAGTAAGAATGTTATTCTTAGTCAGTTCAGCCGTTTCCGAAGCCATATCGATGTCATAGATACGGCTACGTGCACCGGAGAGGTTCTCGTCATACACAGCCAGGTTGTTCACGCTGGATTGTAGGCGATTTTGGAGAGCGCCAAGTCCTGCGCGACTCTCAGAGAGAGTCCGAATCGCAGCGTCGACGGTTTCCAGGTTTTCCTGCGCAGCTTCTTTCGTGGCCACGCTGATGCTGCCTACACCCAAGCGGTCTGCAGTTGCCGCGGTTTGGGAAGTTTCGTAGGTGAAACGGTCAAGTTGGGCGTCGTTGCCTTGGCCGACTTGGATGTCCATCGGATCGCCTTCGCCGTTCAACAGTTTTTTGCCGTTGAATTCGGTCGAAAGTGAGATGCGATCGACTTCCTGTTTCATCTGCTGCACTTCTTTGTCGATGAACACGCGTTCAGCGTCACCGATCGTGTCAGAAGATGCTTGGATCGACAGTTCGCGGAAACGAATCAGGATGTTTCCGATTTCGTTCATTCCGCCTTCTGCGGTCTGAATCATCGAGATCCCGTCGTTTGCGTTTCGCGTATCCGCACGAATCGATCGGATCTGAGCGCGCATTTTTTCAGAAATGGCGAGCCCTGCAGCATCATCTGCTGCGCGATTGATTCGTGAACCCGAAGCCATCTTTTCTAAAGAGTTCTTCTGATTGGAAGTATTGATTCCCAAGTTACGCTGTGCTGCGATTGACTGAGCATTCGTATTAATTCGTAGTCCCATACACTCTCCTCATTAACTGCTTTCCACCTTGAGTCGCAGAGCTGTACCAGAGCTCAGCTCCCCAAGAGGTTTGTTTAGTAATGGCAGGAATTTGCTGTACCCCTGCCGAACGCCCTCTCTAGGAACCACTCCTAGGTGATTGCGTCCTTGTTACAAGAAACGGATCGGTCAGGTATTAATTTGACTTAAGACTTTTTTGGTCAGGTATTGATTTTTTTCGAGACACCTAAACGCGCCGCATTAAGCGACGGAGAATATAGGACTAAATTTTCGAGAGAATATCTGCTGCCGACTGGGGGTCGGTTTCACGATTGAGAAGCTGCTCCAAAAGCTCTTGTCCGGAGCTGGTTTCAAAGCTTGCGGTGACACTATTTTGGAGTCGTTCAGTCAGGATATCTGAGACAGTGGCAATCAAAAATTCACGAGAACCCTTTTGGCGCTCACCCGACTGCGTGATGTGGGCTTGATGCTTGGCGATGTCCTGCAAGAGTTCGCCGACGCCGACATCCTTTACGGCCTGAGTTTTGTGGACTGGGATTTCCCACGCAGTAGAAGAGTGCGAAAGCTCGAGCGATGACTTGAGTTCTTTCAGGAGAGAGTCTGCTCCGGGACGGTCGCTCTTATTGATGGCAAAGGCATCCGCGATCTCAAGCAACCCGGCCTTCATCATTTGAATGGAGTCCCCACTTTCGGGAACGAGCACGACAATCACGGTCTGTGCGAGGTTTAAGATCTCAAGTTCGGTTTGTCCGACGCCGGCCGTTTCAACGAGGATGACATCAAACCCTGCCGCATCCAGCGCGAGCACCACCTCTTTGGTGGCTTGAGACAAACCGCCGTGCTTACCGCGTGTACCGAGCGAACGGATAAAAACCCCTTCGTCACCGGAGTGATCTTGCATTCGAATGCGATCACCTAAGATCGCTCCACCCGTAAATGGACTCGACGGATCAATGGCCACGATGGCGACGCGAAGATTTTGGCGCCTCAGGTGCTGTGTGATTCGGTCAACCAGTGTGGATTTTCCGGCGCCCGGCGGCCCGGTGATACCCCAGATCTGCGCTCGGCCGGTCTTAGGATAAAGCAGCTTGAGAATTTCGTGCGAATCCTGATCGCGATTTTCGAGCTTGCTGATGACACGCGCGAGTGAAAGCCGATGCCCCTGGAGCATCTGAGTGACGAGCGGGTGAGAGACAGATTTTTGGCGCGCGTTCATCGGCTTCAAGTGTAGGGTTTCTCGCTTGGCTCGGCAATGGCTGCGCTGCTAATACCTCAAATATGTCTCAAAATCTCAAACAGGCTCTCAAGAGTATTTCGGTTGCCGGAAGAATGCCGCAAATGGAATGGGCGGGATTTCGCGAGGTCCGCGAAGTAACGACGTTGAGGTACGCCCGCGATGGCAAGCCCGAAGCCAACGATACCACCGTATCTCACGGCGTGATGGCTGAGGTTCTTGTGGATGGGCACTTTGGTTACGCCGCCACCTCAAAGCTGGATGTCGAAAGTCTGGTTCAAGCTGCCGAACGTGCGCGGGAGCAAGCTCTCAAGAGTGCGCGGTTTGCAGTCCATCGCTTTTCGATCGAGCAACGCCCAACAGTGCAGGCCGAATATTTTTCTCCTCGCGTGAAGTCGTTTGCGAGTCTGACCCCGGGAGAGGTGAACGAACTTCTGGTCAAAATTTGCGGCAAACTCAAGCGCTCACCAAAAATTATTCGAACGGGTGCGTTCGTACAAACCGTAGAAACGGATATTCATTTTGTCAGTACCAATGGGTCAGACGCGAGACAGAGTTTTTCTCTGATCACCACGGACTTTGAAGCCACCGCTCAGGAGGGCACCGTCGTTCAAAAGCGCACCGATGGCGGAATGCGCGGACGCAGTCATCAGGGAGGCTGGGAGTTGTTTGAAACTCCGGATCTTTGGGGGCGTGTTGAGCGCGTGGCCGAACAGTCGCTGGAGCTCATCGCTGCCGAGGAGTGTCCCACTGAAACAACCTCAATGGTCCTGACCCCCGATCAAATGATGCTCCAAATCCATGAGAGCATCGGACACCCGCTCGAGATCGATCGCATCTTGGGTGATGAGCGAAATTACGCAGGCTGGTCATTTGTGAAGCTCCAGGATTTTGGAAAATTACAGTACGGCTCGCCTTTGATGAACGTCACTTTTGACCCCACCGTTTCGGGTGAATTTGCGAGTTACGCTTTTGACGATAACGGCGTGGTGGCCAAGCGCGAACATCTGATCAAAGACGGAGTGCTCTTACGGGGTCTCGGTGGAACAGAAAGTCAGGCTCGTTCGGGCATTCCAGGAGTTTCAAACGGAAGATCGAGTTCCTGGAACCGCGCCCCCATCGATCGCATGGCCAACATCAATCTGGAGCCCGGCAATTCCAGCATGGAAGAAATCATCTCGGGTGTGGAACGCGGCGTCTATATGGAATCGAACCGCTCATGGTCGATTGACGACTTTAGAAACAAATTTCAGTTTGGTTGCGAATACGCAAAGCTCATTGAAAACGGAAAGCTCACGCGCACGCTTAGAAACCCCAACTATCGCGGAATCACCGTCCCCTTCTGGAAGGGCCTCAAGAAAGTGGGCAATGCAACAACGACAGGCGTCTACGGAACTCCGTACTGCGGAAAAGGTGAGCCCAATCAGGCGATCCGAGTCGGGCATTCGTCTCCGGTCTGTCTCTTTGAAGGGATCGAAGTCTTTGGAGGTGCCTCATGAGTGCGCAAGCGACCTGTGCTTTTCTCGACAAAAACTATTTTGATGAGCTCTGTCGGCGCGCGTTCGCTGAACTCAAAGAGGGCGAAAATCTTTTTGTGAGACTTTCTGCCGAGTCCAGTCAGTTTGTCCGGATCAATGGCGCGCGCGTGAGACAGAGTGGTCTCGTTGAGGACGCGCATCTTGGCTTTACGTTTGTGCTCAGATCTCAGCAGGGAGAGCTTCGTCAGGCGAGTCGCACGATTACGTTGAGTGGGCTTTCGTATGTCGACCAAGAGTCGGTGCGTGGCGCGCTTCATGCGTTACAAAAAGAGGTCCCCATGCTCCCGGTGGATCCTTTTGCGCAACTTCCAAAAAATCCGGGCTCAAGCCATGCGGAAAAAAAGGGCGCACTCTTGCCCGTGGAAGCTGCAGCTGAGACGCTGTTGACCCCCCTCAAGGGTGTCGATCTGGCTGGAATTTACGCTGCGGGTCCGGTCGTGCGCGCGATGGCAAATTCTGCGGGACTCTCGCACTGGTTTTCGACCGAGACTTTTAGCCTCGACTATTCGCTCTACACTCCGGGACAGCGCGCGCTCAAGGGGACGTTCGCCGGAACGCAGTGGAACGCAGCTGAGTACGCACGCTCTATTGAAGGCGCCGTCCAGAGACTAAAACTCATGGAGCGCAAGTCGCTAGAAATTCCGCGAGGTGCGCCCCGTGTTTATCTCGCTCCGGCGGCGCTCGGTAACCTCATTGCCATGTTTTCGTGGGGCACGGTGAGCGAGGCCTCACTCAGACAGGGAGATAGTTCGCTTCGACTGGTTCGAAGCGGTGAGAAAAAGTTTTCACCGCGATTTTCTCTGGCCGAGGATTTCAGAGGCGGCGAAATTCCGCGATTTAACGAAGAGGGAGAGCTAGCGCCTGAGTTTTTGCCGCTGATTTCCGAAGGTCAGCTCAAGAATACGTTGGTGAGCGCGCGGACGGCCCAGGAGTACGGCGCGGCCTCCAATGGGGCGGCGCAGTCCGAGACGCTTCGCACTCCGGTAGTCGCGCCTGGGTCGCTTGCCGAAGTCGATATTCTAAAAAGACTCGATACGGGTTTGTATCTTTCAAATCTTCACTACCTCAACTGGAGCGACAAGCCCGGCGGGCGCGTGACCGGCATGACTCGTTACGCGTGCTTTTGGGTCGAAAAGGGCCAGATTGTCGCACCGATTGAGAACATGAGATTTGACGACAGCATTTTCAGTCTTCTGGGCGGAGCACTCGAAGAACTGACCTCTCAGCAAGAGTACCTGCCAGAGGTGGGCACGTATGGGCTCCGCGAGTTGGGGGGGATGCGAGTTCCTGGGGCATTACTCTCAGAAATGAAATTTACGATCTAGTAGAAAAGTGATGGGTGGCGGCCTGAGGCCTGCCGAGAGGAAATGAAATGAAAAAGAAAATCGCAGTGGTTCTTTGCGGTTCAGGATATTTGGACGGAAGTGAAATTAGAGAATCCGTTGGCGTACTTTGGGCCTTGAGCCGACACGATGTCGAAGTTCAGTGCTTTGCACCGGACTCAGCCCAAGCCGACGTGATCAACTGCTTGACCGGAGAGCCCGTGCCAGGCGAGTCACGCAATATGCTTGTG
The DNA here is from genome assembly GCA_945865865.1 of Bdellovibrio sp. ZAP7. Classification (GTDB taxonomy): domain Bacteria; phylum Bdellovibrionota; class UBA1018; order UBA1018; family UBA1018; genus CAMBEX01. Next base: position 4,385 of record CAMBEX010000029.1, on the reverse strand, counting down.
GAGTCTGCGCGAATTGCGCGAGGCCAGGTCAAAGCCCTCGACCAGCTCAAGCCTGAAGATTTTGACGCCCTCATCATGCCCGGTGGTTTTGGCGCTGCAAAAAATCTGTGCAACTTTGCTGCAAAGGGATCGCAAGGCGTGGTTTGTGCCGATTTACTCAAAGTACTCGAGCCCATGAAAAAGGCAGGAAAGCCGATTGGGGCTGTTTGTATCGCGCCAGCGATCCTGGCACTCGCTTTCAAGGGTGAGGGGCTTGAGCTCACAGTCGGCGCCTTTGGTGAGGTCGCGCAAGAAATCCAAAAGCTGGGTCACATTCACCAGCTTTGCCTGCCTTCTGTTTGTCATGTGGATCGCAAAAACAAGGTCGTCACCACGCCCGCCTATATGTGGGATAGCGCGTCCCTGCATGACATCTTTCACGGAATTCAGAGCCTAGTCGACGAGGTCGTCGCGCTTATTTAAGTGTGCTCCTAGGCCCTAAGAGAAACCACATCGGCGTTCTCGGCGCGATCCAGTTCGAGAGTAACCGTGGTTCCGGTTGCCTGATGCCCATCTTCGGCGCTCTTGCTCTCGATCCGGAGCTTTCCGCCGTATCCCGCGATAAAAATCTTAGCGAGGCTCAGGCCGATGCCCATGCCCTTTTCGTTTTGTGTGCCCGGACTTGAAAAGGCGGACTGACCGCCTGCCTCAATCAGCGTCAACTTGGCCCGGTTGATTCCAACCCCGTGATCGCTGACTTGGAGACTTACCCGACCCCAGCCGTTGGCTTGGACTCTCAAGTCGATCTGCCCGCCCGAGTGCGAAAACTTGATCGCATTCAAAATAAAATTGCTCAGGACCGTATTCAGGAGCGTGATCGGCTCGGCCATCACGAACACCTTCTCGATCTCAGAAGCTTCTGGAAAGTTGAGAGTCAGTCCCTTTCGCTCGGCTTGGTTCTGAAAAGTTAATTTGAGATCGGATACGAGTTCGGCGATCGAGACCGGGCGCAATTCCTTGGGGTTGATCCCAGAGTCGGTGTTGTGTGGTTTTTTCTGTGCAAAACTGATGATGTTTTTTTGCTGATCGACAGCTTTTTTTACGAAATCCCAACTTGCCGGGTGTCCAGCGTTGGCGAGCTCTGTCTGGGCCATGACGACGTTGATGGGGCTGCTCATGTCGTGGACCACCATTTTGAGTACGTTGCGGATGCGCTCGGCCTCCCAGGCGTGACGTAAGCCCTCGATTCTTTCTTTTTGGAGCAAGTTGATACGGTCTCCGATGGCTAACGTCATCAAAAGCATCTCGAGCATGCTGCCGGTTTGCAAAATCAAAAAATTGGACGACTCTGCCCCCACCCCGAGGTAGATGGATGCGTAGTAGTAAAGGCACGGAAATAAAAAGGCACTCCAAGAGACCGCAAAAAAGCGGGCAGGCCTGAACCCAAACTTAACTGCGCTATAAGTCGAGAACAGAATTAAAGCCGCCGTGGATACAATCACGAGGTCTACGAGCGGAGCCACCCAATGAGCGATTGAGTTCATGAGCGGCGAAATCGAGAGCGAAAGCGTTACACAAGCGATCAAGGCAGCGACCTTCATGGCGCGGTCGCACTTTGGGGCTAGAGTTTCAGTTCTGAGAAAGTGCCTGCAAAACTGAATTCCAAAGAGACTCGTAATCGAGTTCAGGACGTTGAGGTGATTTCCCAATGCAAACGGAAGTCTGAAAATATGATCAAAGTAACCAAAGAGGGTGACTGTGGTGAGACTGATGGAGGCGATAAATACCAAGTAGTAAGGAAAAAAGGATTCCCGGATCGTTCGGTAAATCACCGCATTGTAGACGATGAGTGCTAGGACAATTCCGGCGTACAGCGCGAGAAACCATTGTTGTTGGGTAGTGGTTCTGATCATTGTAGCACTACGCGAAAACGTAAATGCCGCGTCCAAAAGGTCACGACCTTTAATTCGCACGACAAAGGTCGTCGATTGTCCCCCAGGCAGACTCAGGGCAAAAGCCGGCGCGGGTTGATCCAGTGATCCGTCTTGCCCGGCGTGCCCCAGTCGAAACTTTGGTGTCGAGATGAGCTTTCCTTGTTCGTTGAATTGGTAAAGATCCACCTCATTGAGGAGCGCAGGCTTAACGCGCAAAACCCAGTTTGGGTCTGCTGCCGCTGGGATGGTTACCTGAAAGCGCATCCATACCGAGTGCTGTGAGTAGCTTAAATCTGCTGCCATGAGACCAGAGATGGGAGCTGACAAAATTTCTGGGTGGGTCAGTTCGTCCCGGTAATCAATCCAGGCGTCGGCACCTGATACAAACTCTGCTTCGGGTGTCGTCTCATTGAGATCGAGTGAGGTGCGTTCTCGAGCAAGTCTCCGCTCCGCCGGTGCAGCAGGTTGCATTGCTGGCACAAGTTGGCGCACTTGGGGATTGGAGATCCCAAAGCAAGGCGTCTCGTCACTGACAACGCTGAGCACCACCAGAGCGGTGAGCGCCCATTTTCTGGTTACGTTCCACATGGAGTACAGCTCTCCTAAAGTCTTATCGGTTCTTTAGCGGCCGACTTTAGTTTTTAAATTTTCAAACAAAATCAGTGCATTTTCTTGGGTTTCTGGAGTCTCCGCGGCGTGTTTTTCAAGATTTTCGTTGTGATTCCGATGAGACTTCAGGAGGGGTGGCATGAAGGTTAATTCATTCTCAGAAGTGTTTCGCGCTGTCTCCCAGGCTCGGGCCAAGCAGGACGGCAATGGGCATGGAAGTGGCGGACAATACTCTTCCCAGCAAAAGCAGTCTGACTCACAAAAAAAAGATGACCCCACTCAGCGGGAGTCGCAGGCTCCTGTAACAGACGAAACCGTCGGCAAGGCTGTCGACGACTTTCAAAAGGACGGGCAGGCTCAATCCAATGGCTTGCAGGCATCAGTGACGGGAAGAGGGCCAGGCCTCAAAGTCGTGTTGAAAGATGTCAATGGCGCCGTAGTTCGTCAGTTGAGCGGCGAAGAGTTTGTGAAAATGCGCGAGAGCCGCAGCACCTCCGGGTCACCCACCCGAGGAAAAATCCTTGATCAAAAGCTTTAGCCTCGGTAGTTCCAAACGTAAGGACGCCTGAGGCGTCCCTAACTTTTCATGCGCTTACTCATTGTATCTGATTTGCATGTCTGGGGTGACGATGACCCCCTCTACGAATCGCTCTTGCGGCTTCTTAAGAACGAAGCGACTCCGGGCGATACCGTCGTTTTAGCCGGCGACCTTTTTGACCTCTTTGTCGGAAACAAACGTATTTTTATTTCGCGGTATCGGCGCTTTTTCGAAGGACTACGAGAGGCCGGCCAACGCGGAGTTCATGTTCACTACATCGAAGGCAATCACGATTTCTTGATTCGAAAAACATTTCAAAAGATCCCGGGCCTTTGGGTCCACTCCTCTGATGTCCAAATCGAAACGGGGGGCAGGAGATTTTTTGTGAGCCACGGCGATCTTGTGGATCGCAAGGATTACGGCTATCGGGCGTTGCGTGGTTTTTTCAGAAGCCCAGTGATGCGCGCATTTATTTGGATGATGCCCGGAGCTTGGATTGATTGGATCGGTCAGACCTCAAGTAAGCGCTCCAGAGCAAAAAACCCGGCGCTCCCCATGCAGCTTCCTCAAGAACGAATGGACGGCCTTCGTCGCGTCTATCGAAATTATGCCTCAGCGAAATTTTCAGAAGGTTTTGATTTCGTCGTGATGGGGCACTGTCACGATCTGGACGAAATGCGATTGAAGGTAGGTGAGCGCGAAGGTCAGTACATCAATGTGGGTTATCCGCGCACGCACGGTTCTTTTCTGTTTTGGTCACCCGAGCAAGCTCGGATTGAGCGGCGGCCGCTTCCTTAAATCACTCAGCCTAGTGAGCGCGTTGGATGCCCGGCCCTTTGATCGGAATAATGCTGATCACGTCACCGGGGCGATTCGGTTCACAGTGCGTTTTGCAAACGACGATTTTGACCTCAAAATAGGCTTTTTCTAGCTTCTGCCGCGGACCCGCGAAATCGAGAAGCACCTTTCCCGTCAGGGTTGCGTTCTGGCCGTCAGAAGTCGCGCGCAGATTGGATTTTGCTGCCTGCTCGATGACCTGCTTTTGTGTCACGCCAGGCGGAAAGATCGAGGTCACTTTTCTTTCGCGCGCCCTTCTTGCGAGCCAGGTTTGTTGTGTTTCTCCAGACGACGGGGGCGCGTGATCCCAAAAATGGTCGCGTGCATGGCTCATGGGACTTGCTGCTCTAATCGTGTCCGGACACTCGGGGCAGGCGGATCGATCGAGCGTTTTAAAAACGATCGGAGCAGAGGGAGGCGGCTGAAGAGGTCGTTTTGCGAGAGTTTCAGCCGAGTGCGAGGCTGGAAACCAGCTGGGCTTATCAATG
>CAMBEX010000028.1 GCA_945865865.1 Bdellovibrio sp. ZAP7 | reverse complement strand
TGTTCGATGACGATCACCGTATTTCCCTGGTCGACGAGAGCCTGAAGGAGCGCGATCAGCTTCTTGATGTCGTCAAAGTGAAGGCCCGTCGAGGGCTCGTCTAAAATGTACACAGTTCTACCGGTGCTGCGCTTGGAGAGTTCTTTGGCGAGCTTGATCCGCTGAGCTTCTCCGCCGGAGAGCGTGGTCGCGCTTTGCCCGAGGCGAAGGTACCCCAGCCCGACTTCGTTGAGTACCGACAGCTTGGAGTTGATGGATGGAATCGCGTCGAAAAACTCAAGCGCCTCTGCTCCAGTGAAATCTAAAACCTCCGCGATGTTTTTTCCCTTATATCGAATCTCCAGCGTTTCTCGGTTGTATCGACGGCCCTTGCAGGTTTCGCATTCGACATAAACATCCGCGAGAAAATGCATCTCGACTTTACTGACGCCGTCACCTGAGCACGCTTCGCAACGGCCGCCCGACACGTTGAATGAGAAGCGACCCGGGCCGTATCCGCGCACCAGGGATTCTGGAAGCTTGGAGAATACGTCGCGGATCTGCCCGAATAAACCCGTATATGTGGCGGGGTTAGAGCGAGGCGTTCTGCCAATGGGGCTCTGATCGATGTCGATGACCTTGTCGACGTGTTCAAGTCCGCGAATAGTTTTTATCGGAATTTGTGACGACTTTACTTTGTAGAGCCGCTCAACAAGGAGTCTGTAAAGCGTGTCAATGATGAGCGTGCTCTTGCCGCTGCCAGAAACACCGGTGACGCAAGTAAATGTTCCGAGCGGAAATTCTACCGTCAAATTTTTTAAATTATTGAGTTGGGCGCCCTCAATCTTAATCACGCGGTCCCGCGGCCACGGACGCCTGATCTTCGGAACTGCAATTTCAAGCTCACCGCGGAGATAGCGCCCAGTCAGACTCTCTTTTGATTTTCGAATGGCTTGTGCGGTCCCGGCGGCAACAACATGACCGCCTCGAGTGCCTGCACCAGGACCCAGATCCACAACCCAGTCGGCCGCCTCAATGGTGTCGCGGTCATGTTCTACGACGATGACCGTGTTTCCAAGATCGCGAAGCCGCAACAAGGTTTTGATGAGCCTCTCGTTATCCCTTTGATGAAGCCCAATGCTGGGTTCATCCAAAACGTAAATAACTCCTACAAGCGAGCTTCCAATTTGGGTGGCAAGGCGAATTCTTTGGGCTTCGCCACCGGAAAGGGTTTGTGCGGGGCGGCTTAGCGCAAGGTATTCGACTCCGACCTCTTTCAGGAAGCGGACGCGCTCGCGAATCTCTTTTAGAATTCGGGATGAAATCAGCTGTTCGCGATCCGAGAGCGGAAGTACTTCAAGAAATTCAGAAAAATCCGAGAGTGATCGGCCGCAAAGATCGGCAATGGATGAGCCGGCTATCTTGATGTGGAGACTCTCTTTTCGGAGCCTCTGGCCACGACACTCGGGACAAGGAGCGGTATCGGGAGTGACGTCGGCGGGACGGATGCCAAGCTCTTGGGCGTTGTCCTGATCCTCTGCAGTGTCGGCGTTCGGGTCGATGCCAATTCCCTCGCATTTTGGGCATGCGCCCATGGGACTATTAAACGAAAAAGTTCTGGGCTCCGGCGAGGGATAGCTCACATTGCAGTCAGGGCACGCAAACTTCTCAGACATCAATTGTTCATAGGTCCGAGAAGAATCCTGCACCTCCAAAATAAGAAGCCCATCACCCAGCTTGAGTGCCAGTTCCACCGAGTCACTCACCCGAGCGCCCAGCACTCCGCGGTCGCCCTTGACGATGAGGCGATCAACGTAAACGTCGATGTCGTGCTTTTTGCTTTTGTCGAGCGCGATGTCCTGGGACAGATCCAGAATTTCTCCGTCGACCCGAACGCGAACAAAGCCTTGTTGGCGAAGCTGAAGGAGCTCCTTTTGGTGTTCGCCTTTTCGGCCGCGAACGACGGGCGCCAAGATGGACAGCTTTGTTGCCTCGGCGCTTGACAGAATAAAGTCGACGATCTGCTGGGGCGACTGCGAGCGGATTGGGTTTCCGCAGCTCCAGCAAAACGGCTTTCCGATGCGAGAATAAAGCAAGCGAAGGTAGTCGTAGATCTCCGTCACGGTCCCCACCGTTGAGCGAGGATTGTAACTAGTGGTTCGCTGTTCAATGGAGATGGTGGGGCTCAGTCCCGTAATGGAGTCGAGATCAGGTTTTCCAAGCTGCTCCAAAAACTGTCGCGCATAAGCAGAAAGACTTTCCACGTAGCGCCTCTGCCCCTCGGCGTAAATCGTATCAAAGGCCAGTGATGACTTTCCGGAACCCGAGGGGCCCGTAATCACGTTGAGACGATCTCGCGGCAGACTGACGTTGACGTTTTTTAGATTGTGGACGCGCGCACCGCGAACAACGATCTCCTCTGCGGATTTATCCATGAGCCGAACTTGGCCGAATGGGCGGGTGCCCAATGAGCTCAGCCGCGGCGGTGAGCGCCGACTCCACGATTTGGCGAATTTCGTCGAGACGGTGCTGCGATGGCGCCTCAAATCTGAGAACCAACACGGGTTGTGTGTTTGATGCACGCACCAAGCCCCATCCGTCACCAAAATCCACACGAACACCGTCAATGTCGTTGATTTTGTGACCCGGAGCGAGCCGGCGCTTCGTTTCTTCGACGAGCTTAAACTTCAGCTCCTCTTCGCAATCAACCCGAATTTCAGGAGTGCTGAACGAAGGAGGAAGATCAGAAATCATCGAGGAGACTGGGCCCTTGAACTGAGAGGCAATCTCGTAAATGCGAAGCGCGGCGTAAATCGCGTCGTCGAAACCGAAATAGCGATCCGAGAAAAAGATGTGGCCCGACATTTCACCGGCAAGAGCGGCCTTGGTTTCTTTCATTTTGGATTTTATGAGGGAATGTCCGGTCTTCCACATGATGGGATTTCCGCCCTTGTCGGCGATGTCCTGATAAAGGCGATGGCTGGACTTAACTTCGGAGATGATGGTTGCTCCGGGAAGTGATTTGAGAATGTCTCGCGAGAGAATGACCATCAGCTCATCACCAAAAAGGATTTTGCCAGCATCATCGACCAGTCCGATTCGATCAGAGTCTCCGTCAAACGCGACGCCGAAGTCGGCCTTTTCTCTAAGAACGCAAGCGACGAGGTCCTTGAGATTTTCAGGAACCGTAGGGTCCGGGTGGTGATTAGGAAAGCGCCCGTCGAGCTCACAAAAAAGCGGGATGACCTCAGCGCCAAGCCGCCTAAATAGGTCGGGAGCAACCGTGCTCGCAGTGCCGTTGCCGGCGTCGAGGACGATTTTTTTAGGCAGGATTCCGCGCGCGTTTTTCAATAAATGTTCCTGATATGCAGGAATGATTTCGTAATCTGATACAGCGCCAGCGGCGGCAGCAGGCGCAGGACCGTTTTCCATAATGGCGCGCAAATCCTGAATCTGAGCGCCATGAATTGTGTCTCTGCCTACGCAAATCTTGAAACCATTGTAGTCGGCGGGATTGTGAGAGCCCGTGACCATGATTCCGCCATCCAGGTCGAGGTGAAAGACGCTAAAATAAGTGAGTGGCGTTGGACAAACTCCCAGCCGAACAACATCCAGGCCCCCTTGAGTAAGCCCCTCAATGAGAGCTCCGGTATAACTTTCGCCCGTGAGCCTGCAGTCACGGCCGACAGCGACGGTTAGCCGTGAACGTCCGGCAACGGGCGTTCTTTGAGCGATGTATTTTGCGTAGGTAAGGCCAAGAAGGTGTGCGAAGTCGGCGGAGAGATCGCGGCCAGCGATTCCGCGAATGTCGTATTCTCTAAAAATCGTGCGTGGAATATGAACCATAAAGTTTTTTTCCTGTTTTTCGCTATGCGCGGATTCGGGCGATTTTTGCGGCAAGACGGATTGCCGAGCGAAGGCTTGAGGGGTCAGCCCTTCCTGTCCCAACAATGTCGAACCCCACACCATGGTCTACCGAGGTCCGAACAATCGGGAGGCCCAAAGTTATATTGACCGTCTGCGGGAAATCAAGAAGCTTGACCGGAATCAATCCCTGGTCATGGTACATGCAAACGACGGCGTCATAACGGTCTTTGGGCGGCAGTGCAACATGCTTGGCAAAAAGCGTGTCTGCAGGCAGAGGGCCATCGATTTGATACCTCTCGCGTCCGATGCGCCGAAGGTGATCAAGGGCGGGCTGAATAATGCGAATCTCTTCGTTACCAAAGAGCCCGGATTCGCCAGCGTGAGGATTCAGTGCGGCAACGGCGATCCGAGGACGCTTGATTTTCCACCAATGACGAAGATGTTCGACGGTCTGAAGTACTGTCCTGATTATTTTAGGCTGCGTGATTGCCTTAGGCACGCCGCTTAAGGCCAAGTGTGTCGTCACAAGGGTGATGCGCAGCTGATCGTTGGCGAGCATCATCGTGACGTTTTTTGCGCCACAGAGATGCGCCAGAAACTCGGTATGACCGGGAAACGGAAAGCCACCACGCTGGAACCGCTCCTTGCTGATGGGGCCGGTGGTAAGCGCCCCAACGATTCCTTTTTGAGCTAAAACTGTGGCTGTCTTTATGGACCACCCGGACTGGTAGCCCTCCAAATGCAGAGGCCCGCGCGCGGATTTTGGGGCCTGGTTTGGCGCAGGGAGTAGCCAGACAAACGGTCTGTTTTTTTTTGGAGCACGGATCCGGCGTGCCGATGAAAGCTCGGACAGAGTCACCTCGTGTATGGGAGCGCCCAGCTTTTCAAAAGGGGCGCGCGCGCCGACACAAAGAAGATCCGCGCCAAACCGCTCTCTGGAGCGAAGAAGCTTCCATAGGAGCTCCGGCCCTACTCCGGCGGGATCACCCGGAGTGACTGCAATGATCATGAAGCGGCTCGGTGAATGAAAGCGATTTGCCCCTGGCGCTCGAGCCAGAGCTGGATTTGTCGCTCGTATTCGGCGGCAGCAAGTTGGTTTCTAATTTCCTCTTTGATTCGGCCAAAGTCGGAATCATCCCCCGAACTCATGTCCGTGAGTTTCAGAATAAAAAGTCGGGACTTTAGATCGCCCAAGACTCCGCTCGTTTCGCCCACTTTAAGCTTCTTGAGTTCCTTGCGGATCGCGGGAGCCATTTGATCTTCGGTAAGTGATCCGAGTTCACCGCCGGATGAAGCGGTGGGATCGTCACTCATTCTCCTAGCCACCTCTGAAAAAGACTCCCCCGCTTTGATGGCCTGGAGCGCACGCCTTGCGGCGTCTTGCGCTGCAGTCGGCGATTTATAGTTGCTCGGAGAGATTGTAATCATTTGAACTTGGTAGCTCAGTCTTGCGCCGGTTTTTCCGGCGAGCTGGTTGTAGTAATGGTTTTTTACGTCATCATCCGAGATTGAAACTTTGGTGCGAATATCGCGATCAATGAGGTTTCTCTTGGCCGCGCTTAAGCGGATCAGTTCAAAATAGTCATCGAAGGAAAACCCCTGCTCCTTGAGGGCTGCACGGAGTTTTTGGCGATCGATTCGGTTTTGAGCCTGAATCGAATTCACTTCTTGTTCCGCCTCTGCCTCCGTCACGGGAAACTGTTGAAGAATGATTTTGTCGTTAATGAGGTGGTCGATGATGTCTGCATCACTTGCGCCCGCACCCTTTGCGGCCAAAACGGTCCCCGAAAAAAGGGGATCGAGCTGGGCACGAAGACCGAGGGTCTGCCGAAATTTCGCAACATCCGAGGCAAGTATGATTGCCGTATTTACCGAAGCCTTCAGGCGGTCAATCGTAACGGGGGATGCGGAAAGAGCGGAATGGATTGGGAGGAGAAGGAGTAGCAGTGCGGCGCGAGTCATAGGCGCTGTTTTCTCACACGCGCACGGGAGGCACAAAGGCAATTTTACTGGCAATGCACCGCGGGAGGACGAACTCCGCGCGGTGCATTGATCATGGATTATCGGTGAGGGTCCGGCTCTCGCCAAACACCCCTATTCTTTAAGGAGCTCGGGTTTGATTGCCACGCTGGCCTGCTGACGAAGTTGCTTCATCAGGCCTTGGTAAATGGTCACGCGGCGCTCCTCAAAAACCTGGCGCTTAACCTGCGCTTTGTCGGCGTCATTCCAGGAGCGAACTGCCGTTAGCTTGATGATGTGGTAGCCGAAAGGCGTCTTCACGACACCGCTGATTTTTCCTGGGGTACGTAGCTTGAGCGCGGCGTCGTAGTAGGCGGTTTCGAGCGCTTCACGGGTTTTGTAGTCCACATCGCCACCCATAGGCGCCGACGCACCCTCGGAGCTTTTTTGTGCAACTTCAGCAAAGCTTGCGCCGGCCTTTAGGTCATCACTGAGAATTTTTGTGATTCGCGTTTTTGCGGCCTTGTCTTCCTCGGCGGTCGCATCGGGACGAACGGCTACGAAGATATGACTGGTTCGAATTTCAGGATATTTTGAATAGTAGGACTTGGCCTCTTCGTCGGTGACGTTGATTTTTTCTACTTCCTTGCTCAGCCTCTGGTCGACGTAAGCCTGGAAGAGCACGGTGTTCATGCGTTCAATCATTTCAGGGTTTTTGTCGAGGCCGGCTTTCCTGGCCTCTTGAAGCACGAGCTCCCGCTGAACGAGGTCATCGAGAACGCTTTTTTTGCTGGGCGCCTTGAATTGAAAAAACTTGAGATTGTCCCGGTATTTCTTTTCAAACTCTTCAAGGGTGATCACGGTCCCGTTAATTTTTGCAAGCTCAGTGGCCGAGCGCGCGGCACGAGGCCCGGCGAAAGCGATGATTGTCGTGATGCCCAGAGCCAGTCCCGCCACAGCGGAAAGAGAGAGTTTTTTCATTAGAAAATCGTAACAGTGGTTAGAAGGGTTGGCAAATAAAGGAATGTCTGCACGAAGCGCGGGAGCTTAAGCGGTGACTGTTTTTTCAGCAGCAGTGAGGCGTCCCAACAGAGACTCGACTTCGAGGCAGAGATCGCGAAGCCCACTGAACTGGCAGCGGGCCACAAACTTGGAGTCGGGCAGCAGTTGGTAGTTTGACGGTTCTGCAGCCACAAGCGCGATCGCTCGGGACGGGTCAAGCCGACTGTGTTTTGCAGGCATGAGAGACACCCGCTCGGGTCCAACCGTCAGAGACTCAACGCCGACACGCTTGAGCAAGATTTTGATTCGAATGAGCCAAAGCAGATTGAGGGACTCTGGCGGAAGTGACCCAAAGCGGTCCTTCAGCTCAGACTCAAGGTCCAGGAGATGGGCTTCGTCGCGAGAAGCGGAGAGTCTACGATAAAGAGAGAGCCTCTGGTGGACGTCGGGAATATATTCTTCACTTAAAAAGGCCGGAAACGGGGCCTTAATCTCGGGCTCCAGTGACGAGTCCTCGGGCGCTTGTGGGCGACCTCTGAGCTCCCGGATCGCGTCTTCTAGCAACTCTGTGTAAAGCTCGAATCCGACCGCGGCGATATGGCCAGACTGCTGTGGGCCCAGAACGTCGCCGCCCCCTCGGATTTCAAGATCGTGAGAGGCAATGTTAAATCCGCTGCCGAGTTCCACAAACTTTTGAATCACCTCCAGGCGTTTTTTGGCGTCATCAGAAATGCTGGCCTCGGCAGGAATCAGGAGGTAGGCGTAACCGCGCTGATCGCTTCTGCCTACTCGGCCGCGGATCTGGTAAAGTTGCGCCAATCCAAAGTGATCCGCCCGATTGATAATGATGGTGTTGGCCGACGGCAGGTCGATTCCGGATTCGATGATTGCCGTGCAAACCAGCACGTTAGTGCGACGTTCATAAAAATCCTCCATGGCACGCTCAAGCTCCCGCTCCGCCATCTGGCCGTGCCCTACCCCGACCTTTGAGTGTGGTACGAGTTCGCGAATCTTTTGGCTCATTTCAAAAATGGATTGAACCCGGTTGTGTACGAAAAAAACTTGTCCGCCGCGGCTCAGCTCAAATTCGATTGCGCGCCGGAGCAGCTCTTCGTCAAAACGGGAAACGTAAGTCTTAACGGGTTGGCGGTCCACCGGAGGGGTGCGAATCAGGCTGATTTCACGAAGCCCCGACAGCGCCATGTGAAGCGTCCTCGGAATGGGGGTCGCCGTAAGCGTGAGCACTGGGGTGTTGAGTTTGAGCGTCTTGAGTTTTTCTTTGTGCTCAACCCCAAAGCGATGCTCTTCATCGACAATGACCAGCCCAAGATCACTGAATTCTACGTCCTTAGACAAGATGCGGTGAGTTCCGATCAGGATATCGACCTTACCTTCGGCCAAGCGGGTGAGAGTTTCTTTTTGCGCGGATTGTTTTTTGAATCGGGAGATTGACTCGACTGTAACGGGATAATTTTTTAGGCGGGCGCGAAAGCTTTGCTCGTGCTGATGGGCAAGAATAGTGGTTGGAACCAGGATAGCGACTTGCTTACCGTCGGTCACGGCGCGGAAGGCGGCGCGGATTGCTACTTCTGTTTTTCCGTATCCGACATCACCGCAGATGAGGCGGTCCATGATTTTTCCGGCCTCAAGGTCGGCAAGCGTAGCGTCGATTGCCGCAAGCTGGTCGGGGGTTTCCTCATAGGGAAAGTCGGCTTCAAACTCCTGAAATGCGGCGTCGCGGCCCGAGAACCTAAACCCCTCACGGATCTGTCTTGCGGCGTAGAGACCGACGAGGTCTATGGCGAGCTTTTTTACCGCGTCCTTGACGCGCTCTTTTGTCTTCGCGAATTGTTGGCTTCCGAGCCGGTCAAGAGTAACTGAGGCCCCCGAGGCCGCGTGTTTTTGAACGACGTTGAGTCGATAAACCGGAAGGTAGAGTTTGTCCTTTCCGGCATATTCCACGCTTAAAAAATCACTCGGCGCTCCCGAAAGGTTAAGTCGGACGAGCCCCTGATAGAGGCCAACGCCGTGATCTATGTGAACCACCGGATCGCCCGGCGAAAGGTCGGAGAGCGACATGAGTTCCGACCACTCTTGGGCAGAGGAGGAAGCGCCCGCTTCGCGGCGCACCTTTTTTTTGGTGTGTTTGCTTCCGAAAAATTCGCCCTCGGTCAAAACCACGAGCCCCTCGGCAGGCCAACGAAACCCAGCGCTGAGGACGCCAATCTGTACGGAAACCTCAGATGCTCGCGGTGGCGAGTCGCCCAGACTCGGAATGTTTCGCTGACCCAGCAGAAAGCGCACGCGCTCGGCCTGGCTTTCGGTGGACGCGACGATCAGAGTCTTGAACCCCTGTTTTCGCCAGAGAGCAATCTTGGCATCCACGTCATCGAGCGAAGCCCGTGCGGTTTTGAACAATCCCTCATTGGAACTTGCTCCGGCGAAGTGCCTGGAGTGAGTGGGAGCGACCTCATTGCCGCTGGGGTCTGCTTCGACCGCCAGTGGGTCGTTCGGGGCAGAAAGCTGAAGCTGATCCAAGAAGAGGGTCGGAAGCCGCGCAACTCGCTCCAAAAAAGGACCCGACTGAAAAAGTCTCGGCACGGCAGGAACGATAATGCGCGACGTAGCGGACTCCAGAAAGTGCTCACGCTGATCTTTTAAAAACTGATCCCACACTTGAATGCAAGTCAGCTCGTCGCTCCAAATCACTTGCAGGGCGCTGGAAAAATAATCGAGCAGCGAGCCAGGCGTTTTGTAAGCAAAAGGCGCCCACGCATCCCCATGATCGGGAGCCATTCCCTCCTGAATAGAATTTAGAACAGGATCGCGAGCCGCCCTGGGCATATCCAAATCGTCCGCATGGGCCTTGGCTTGTTCGCGAATTTGGCTGATGGTCTCGGCGTGAAAGAGAACCTCGCGGCATGGCGCAATGACCACGCTTTCAGGGGGCTCCGCGTTCAATGTTTTCTGTGTTGCCGGGTCAAAAAAGCGAATCCTCTCAACTTCGTCCCCAAAAATTTCCACTCGAATCGGGTTGTTGAAGCCCGGTGGAAAAACATCAATCAAGTCGCCGCGGGCCGCAAAAACGCCAGGGTCCTCGACAGAATCATTGCGAAGGTATCCGCAACGTAAGAGTGATCGGATCAGGGCTTCGCGCGATTCGACGGATGATCCCACACGGAGAGAAATAGAAAGATTTTTGAAAAGCGCGTGGGGAATGGTCGCCTGGCAGGCGCCGGCGATTGTGGAGACGACCATCTTTCGCGCAGGTGATGAGGCCAACGCGGCAAGCGTTGCACAGCGCTGAAAGCGGGTGCGAAGCGATGGAGCGATAGTGCTATAGGGCGATTGCTCCCAAGTAGGAAAACGCAATACTTCGAGCGGCGGCTGACCCGTTGCGCGTGCGAGGGCCTCCGCATCATCAGCAAAGTCGGCGGCAATGTCGTCATTGGGGCAGAGAACGAGCAGTGCGCCCTCGCCCTCAGCGAAATAGCGAGCGGATGTCCAAGCCCGCGCCGCCGCCGGAAGTCCGTGGACCCGCACGGGCTCTGACAGCTGACGGGATGAAATGAAAATCGAGTTGAAAGTGCTTGAGCGCATAAAGCTCAAGAAATCTACAGATCTTGACACGCTTTTTCAACTTCAGTAGCCTCGTAAAAAATCCAATAAGGAGTGCGGGTGCCCAGCGGATGGGAAGTATACTATTTGGTTTTTCTCTCCGGTCTGCTCGCCCTGCTCGTGCCTGGGGCGCTGCGCGTTTTGTCGTATATTTTTTCGGCAGCAACGAAGCGAAGCAAAAGTGGAGATCCCGCAGAGCTTGAGGCTCAAAAAGCCCAAGAAAATGAGTCACCGCACGTAACGGTACGCACAGCGTCGAATCTCAGCGCGCTTCATCACGTAAATGTTAGATTTTTCTTGGCTACAAGTGTGGCGCTGATCCTAGCAGCCAGCGCGCTTTCATTGGCGCCCATTGTCAGCGTGTTTCATTCGTACGACCGTGACGTGGCGGCACTGGGTTGCGTAGCGGTGGTGTTGTTGACGATTTTTTCCGGACTCGGCCTCCTCTATTCCGTTAGAAAGGGCGACTTGAGCTGGTTGTCGGGGTTCTCTCAGGAGCGCCCGCCAGAAAAACCGAAAAGCGCCAACGCTACGGCCGAGGAGACCTCATGAAGGACGGGCTTTGGTCCACCTCCATCGCCAAGGTACTCGATTGGGCTCGGTCCAATTCGCTTTGGTACGTTTCGACGGGCGCGGGTTGCTGTGCAGACGAGGCCCTTCAGACGTTTGGGTGCCGTTACGACCTAGAGCGATTTGGCAGCATTCTCAAGACCGACCCCGCCCAGGCAGATTTGTTAATTGTGAGCGGGCTTGTGACCCAGAAATCCAAAGAAGCACTCAAGGCGCTTTACGATCGAATGATTGCGCCCAAGTATGTAATGGCTCTGGGTTCATGCGCTAATTGCGGGGGCGCATTCGCGCGGTCAGGGGCCTACTGCGTGGTTGCGGGAGTTGATCAGGTAGTCCCAGTGGATGTGTATGTTCCAGGTTGCCCACCCAGACCCGAAGCCATCATGAACGGCATAATTAAGTTGCAGGAAAAAATTCAAGGAAACGCCATTGAACGCCAGCGCCCTCGTTTCGAAGCTTAATGAACGACTTCCCGGAGTCGTGATCGAGAGAACCCGATTTGGCCGCTCCACTCAGGATGCGATCTGGGTGGATATCGAGCGTATTTCTGCCGTTGCAGCCGTATTGGCTAACCACACTGAGGCGGGATTTGATTGGCTTGAAAATCTTTCGGTCGTTCAAATCGATGAAGCGATTTTGATTACGTATTTTCTTCATTCAAGAGAGTCCGGTGCAGCTCTTGTCTTGCGGGGGTCGATTGGAGTTCCTGCTCCCGAAGAATACGCGAAAGTGCGGTCGGTGCGTTCTGTGTGGCCGATGGCAGCGCCGCTCGAGGATGAAGCTGCTGCGCTTTTTGGAATTGAGTTTTTCTCTGAGTCGTCGGCACCTTCTGTCGGAACACGCTGGAGCTTTATTGCGGCCGGAGCTTCGGAACCGAAAGTTTTTCCGATGAGAAAGCGCGTGAAAACAGAGGAAAAATCACCGTGAGTAACCACACCGAGTCGCTTCACACGGATTTGACAGAATGGGAAGTGGGGCCCTTTCACGCGATGTTGCCGGGCCCGATGAAGCTGCTGTTGCGACTGGACGGGGAAGTTGTGGTGTCGGCGCAGGCAGAAACCGGATTTTTGCACAGGGGACTCGAAAAGGCGTTTGAACAACAGCGCTGGCATGCCGGAATTCCATACAGCGATCGCCTCGACCCTGAGGCCGCCATATTCGGAGAGCTGGTCTTTTGTTTGGCTGTTGAGGAGATTTGCGCAATTCAGGTCCCGGAAAGAGCGCAGGCGATTAGAGTTATTTTATCGGAGCTCGGTAGGGTGTCAGGACACCTCGCCTACCTCGCAAGAGTTGCGCGCATGGTTGGAGCCGAGACCATTTTGCATTTCTTAATCAGAGACCGCGAGAAGATACTGGATCTGTTTGAGCTCCTGACGGGGGCCCGGTTTGCGTTGGGCTTTCTCCGCTTTGGCGGGGTTCGCGATGATGTGACGGAGGGGTTCATTGAGAGGGTGATAGAAACCTCGGAGCTCATTCGTCAGAGACTAAAAGAATATAACGATCTGCTTTCGTTTAATCAGGCGTTTGTCAAAAGAATGGTGGGACTGGCTCCTTTGTCGCTTGATCGAGTCAAGGCACTCGGAGTGACGGGGCCTGCGGCTCGGGCATCGGGCTTGAATCGAGATGAGCGCAAGGCTCGCCCCTACACAGGATATGAGAAAATGGATTTCTCAGTCCCGCGAGGCAAGTCGAGCGATGGAACTGGCGGCAGCGCACATGACCGCTTCATCGTTCGGTTAATGGAGATCTTGCAAAGCCTTGAAATTCTCAAGCATGCAACCGAGTCCCTTGTCCCGGGGCCATTCAAAAAAGGCGAGGTCTCAAAGGATTTTTTACCTCCGCGAGGCGAGGCCTATGCCTATGTTGAGGCGGCGCGCGGACTGCTTGGGTGTCACGTGGTGGCGGACGGTTCGGTCAAGCCTCTTCGGGTTCAGTTTCGCTCACCCTCTATTCCCAATATCGCGGCGATTCCGGAGGTTTTGAGTGGCGCAAGGCTTGAGGATGTCGGACTCATCTTGGCCAGCATGGACATTAGTGTTGCTGAGGCGGACAAGTGATGGCGCTCGCGAACTCTACATGGGAGCAACATTGGCGAGCCCTTCTAGGGATTTCGGCGGAAACTGCCCAGGGCGTCGTGGCGGCAGGAGCCATCTTGGTCATCTTGTTTGGAGTGATAATCCCGGCGGTTGGGGTCGTCTCCTATTTGTTTAGAAAACTAGGAGCAGATCTGCAGGCGAGGGTTGGGCCAAATCAGGCGGGGGCGGCTGGCTTTTTACAGGGTCTCGCCGATCTGCTCAAACTTTTACAAAAACAAAAAATGAAGTCAGAGGTCACCTCGGCGGAATCACAACGAGAGGGATCGTTTTGGTATTTCGGGCACACGCTTGTGCTGTACTCGAGTCTTGCAGTCCTGCCGCTTGGATCCGTATTTCTTTTTGTGAATACGGATATGAGCGCATTTCTGCCGTTTATCGCGGCTTTGGCCGCAGTACTTGCGACGCTTTTTTCGGGAGTCGCCCGAGGCGGAGTGGCAAGTTTTCTTGGAGTGTTTAGGGTGTCCGCACAAGCGGTAGCTGGAGCGGTACCCGCGCTATTTGCACTTCTCTGTGCGGGGCTTGGGGCGGGCGGATTTCGCTGGGAGGCGATGGCCAAGGCGCAGGGTTTTTATCCCTGGAGCTGGAGAGTTTTTGTGAATCCGTTTGAGCTACTGGCGTTCCTGGTTTTCTTTGCGTCCGGAATGGTGTTGCTGTCGATCCCCCCATTCTCAAGCGCGCACCCCTCTTCTGACTTGCGCGGGGGAGTTCTATCGGGTGTTTTTGGGCGAAGATTTGCGTGGTTAAGCTTTAGCCGCACCTATGCACTTTTCTTGTGGTCGCTGATTTCTGTGGTCATGTTTCTTGGCGCCTGGAATCTCCCAGGGTTTTTGGATGGCGCCCCAGAACGCGAGCGTTGGGTTTTTGTTCTGGAGCTCATTGTCGTTCTCTCTAAGACGGTTTCTTTGATGCTCTTGGCGGGATGGATTGAAAGAGCGTCACCACGCCTGAGAACAGATCATGTGACAGACTTAGTCTGGTGGGTATTTATGCCGGCGGCGTTAGTGGCGCTCATTGGGACGGCACTCTGGGAGCGCTTGTGGGGAGGTCCATGAAGACGTCTGTTTTATCAACAACCAGAGTGTATTTTTCTTCGATCTCCGCGGGCGTGAGGTCGCTCGTCCAGGCGTGTTCATCGATTTTGCCGTATCTGTGGAGCGCAACCGAACTTCGAAAGGAAGTAACAGAGCAGTATCCCGATCCGGTTTCCTCTAGAACTCCCGACGAGCTTCCCTCGAGAACGCGCGGTCTCCTTGAAAATGATATCCAGCGATGTACGGGCTGCAAGGAGTGCGAAGAGGTCTGCCCCGTTAAATGTATCAAGGTTGAGAACGAGCCCGGTGAGGATCCCGGAAAAACGTGGGTGGCGGTTTTTGATATCGATCACGCAAGCTGCATCTTCTGCGGTCTTTGCGTCGAAGTGTGTGCTCCACAGTCCTTGATACACACCCGAGAATACGAGGGCGCGGCGTTAGCCTTGCCCCAGTTAGTAACGAGTTTTGGGCGCGGCCGCGTGACGGACGAACAGCGTGAAAAATGGGACATTATGCGGCGGTCCCAGGAAGCGGAGAACCTCTAGGCATGGCTATTTTCTGGGTCTGCTCGGTAGTGGCGATGATGTCGGCGGCGGTGGCGGCGTTTTCCGCTGGCGGTCGTACGGTCGCTTTCGCGCTTTGGTGTGCCGGATTGGCAGTTGGCGGAATTTTCTTAACCCTGGGTGCCGAGGCGTTAGCTGTCGTTCAGGCGGTCATCTCGACATTGGTCGCGCTGTCGTTTTTGTTTCATAGCACGCTTTTCGGCGAGGGCTGTGCAGAAGACGGGCTCCGGGCCCGAGGATCCACCGGAATCAAGATAGTGTTATTTTCCTGCCTGGGCGCGGCCGTGTCTGGCGCCATTTTTTTTGCGGCCAGTGGACTTGCTCAGTCTTCTGCGGCGCCAGGAACGGGACGGATTTTCGCGGACATTCATGAACTCGGTACCGTTCTCGTGTCACGGCACATGATGTCCGTGGTTATAGTGGGCCTTGCGCTCTTTTTGGTGCTGATTGGCGCGGGAGTAGTAGCGCGACCGGAGAGTGAAAACGACGAACCATCGGAGGAAGCAGGATGAGCAGCATCATCGTGCCCGCTATTCTTGCCGGCCTTGCGGTGGCCGGAATTCTTACCAAGCGCACTCTTCTGGGTATGGCGGCCAGCATTCAGATTTTGTTTATGGCAGTGGCGCTCTTTTTGGTCTTGGTGGGAGCCCTTTCTCTCGACTCGGCGGGAACGGGAGTGCACGCGCATGCGGGCGGTTTTTTTATTACCACCATTGGAGTGGCGCAATTGGTGACGCTCTTCGCTCTGGCGGTCCGTCTCTTCTACCACAAGAGAAAAATCAATTTGAGCGAGCTGCGCACGCTGAAACACTAGGGTTATGAGATATGTTTACATCTAATGGAGACGTTTTTTCCCTGACCCTTGTGTTGCTGACGACCCTTGTCGCGCTCTCGGGGTGTGTTTTACTTTTTTTTGGAAAGAGACTTCCACGACAGGGTGACTGGCTCGCGTGGAGCGCCGTCGGTGCACAGCTCCTCGTGCTCGCTTGGGGTCTATCTCTGGCGGGGCAGGAAACCGTCTCCGAATATTTCAGCGGACTCGGCTGGATTGTGATTCCCGAACAGAAGGTGGCCGTTCTGGCGGGTGCAGTTGCAGATCCGATCGGTTTTGTGCTCCCTGCGCTCACCGCGTTGGTGACGCTGCTGCTCCTTTCCGATCGAGCGATTCTCGCGGCTTCGCCGGGTGCGGAGCGAGTCTATTCCGCAAGCTGCTGGTTGGTCGCAGGGATGTCCCTTGCGTGGCTGTCCGGAGCGGTGTGGACCCAGCTGCTGGGAGTGCTCGGCGTGATTTTATCTGGATTTCTCGCGTTCTTGCGAACTAGCAACGAAGAGACGGAACACAGGGGCGCGATCCGCTATTTCTTCGAGCGAAGTCTTGGGGTCACTCTCGTGTTTCTTGGGGGTGCCGCGCTCGCAGCACACGGGGTTGGCCTGGATTGGGCATCTGTTTCATCATGGACTCAAGACTCTTGGCCCGTCACCCTCGCAACCGGAGCGCTGGTGCTGGGTGTGTTTTTACTTGTCCAGCGGTTTCCATTTTTGGCGATTCAAGTTCAGCCGTTTCCGACACCGCCCATTTATCAGATCGTTTTCGGCTTTGTTGCCCCAGCATGGGCGGCAGTCGCTATTATTTTTAGGTTGGATCCATGGCTACATGAAGGAGTCGTATTTGCAGGGCTGGGGGGGTTGGCAGCGGTTTCCGCTGCGTTGACTGCGATCGTAGGGATTTGTTCGAAGTCCCCGCAACAAGCGCTCCAACTTGGAGTTTCCGCTGCATTCTCTTTGGCGTTTGCGGTGCTTTCGTCGGCAGGGGGCGGCGCCGGATTTTTATGTTTTGTCGGAGCCGGGCTGGGAGCGGTGATCGTTGGACAGGTAGCAACGTTTGCGGCGGCTAATGAGCCGGGGCATCGAGTATCCAAGGGACCAAAAAATCAAACGGACAATCGAGCAAAACGCCGCGCCGCAATCGCTGTTGGGATCGCTGGAGTGCTGTCCGCAACAGGGGCCGCAGGGTTCGCCTCTGCGGGCGGAATGAT
>CAMBEX010000027.1 GCA_945865865.1 Bdellovibrio sp. ZAP7 | reverse complement strand
ATCCACTCTTCGAATCTGAATTTCCTTGGGAGAGTGATTGTAGTGATAGTCGAGTCCAATCTCACCAATCGCCCGACACTTCGGATGCGATGAAGCCTTTTCGATCCGAGCGATACTGTCATCCGCCATTTGAATCGCATCATGTGGATGAACGCCGACCGTGTGAAAGACGTTGGCGTGTCGCTCAGAAATCGCAGCCACCTTAGCCATGGAGTCCAGGTCCGTTCCGACGGTCATCAGATGAGTGACGCCGCTTGAAAGACATTCGTTCACGATCTCCTGCTCGGTCTTGGGGGCGTAGTCGTAGTGGAGGTGGCAGTGGCTATCAAACCACACTGGGACAGAACTCATTTTAGATTTTCTTCGATGACTCGCGCCCAAACCTGAGGCGGCAACGCGCCCATGACCTTTTTACCGTTGACGAAAAAAGTGGGAGTCGACTGTACGTTGAGTCGGATGCCTTCTTCGATGTCATTGGAGACTTTCGTTGCCGTTTCGGGTGCCGTCATGCAGGCATCAAAGGCCGCGGCATCGATTCCGGTAATGGACTTGGCAATTTCAGCTGGTCTTCCGGGGGCAAGGTCCTTTTGGAGCTCAAACATCTCGCCGTAGACTTCTTCAAATTTACCCTGTTGGTGAGCGCAGAGAGCTGCGCGTGCCGCCTCGCAGGCGGCCGGGTGCATGGAGCTATCGATGATTCGGTTACAAGAGCGATCGAGTGGAAAGTTTCGGTAAACAAATCGAACTTTTCCCTCAAAACGTTTGAGAACCGGATGCAGAGTAAATGCACCCATTCGACAAGAGGGACACTGAAAGTCGCTGAATTTCACGATCGTCACGCGGGCGTCTTTTGGACCGATCGAGGGAGACTCTTCGGGAGTGCTGACCGGAACGGGT
The DNA here is from genome assembly GCA_945865865.1 of Bdellovibrio sp. ZAP7. GTDB lineage: Bacteria > Bdellovibrionota > UBA1018 > UBA1018 > UBA1018 > CAMBEX01. Next base: position 16,111 of record CAMBEX010000027.1, on the reverse strand, counting down.
GCCGCGGACATGGCGTTTTGATACATCTCCTCGATGGCTGAGCTGGGAAGTTCCATTTTTTCCATGCTCTTGGCGATGATTGCAGAAACAAAAATCGCTCCGAGCGCAGTGAGTGCGAGAGTTTTTGCCTGTCCATGGGTGGCGACTTTTTTGGACCCAGCGGCTTCGCGGTTTTCACGGCGAACTAAACCTAGGAGGACAGCAAGTGAAGTAAAGTTGATCGCATCAATCGCTAGGCACAATAAGCAGCCCGTCTTGATGACTTGAATCATGATGAAGAGGTAAATCAGTGAAACGAGGCTCCCTACTGCCGAGAGCGCCAGCGCCATTTTCAGGGCTTCTTTTCGCCATGATGGCATCCGGGCTACGAGCAAAATCAGGGTGAGTGCGATGAACCATCCGGCGGCGACACCCGAAAGCGGAAAGCCTCCAAAAATCTCGGCGTAGGGGCTTGCGTCTACGGCGTTACAGTTAAAAGTCGTGCCCACATTACAGAACGATTTGAATCCGGCGATCCCTCCACGCACATCAAAAAAGTGCTGGGTCTGGATCAGTGAAATGATCGCTCCTGCCGCGCTTAATATCGTGAGGAGTGTCAGGCTCCTTGTGCTCTTTTTTTCAGTATTCACCATGGTTCGATGTCCTTTTTAGCGAGACAAAACACCCGCGCGGTAAATCAAGTATTGTCCAAAAGCCAAAAGCAGGAGGCCGCTTAAAAGTTTAATGGAGTTCAGCCATTTGCCCGATTTTGGCAGTGCCTGGAGTGCGCCCGTAAACGTCGCGATCACGAGTAGGAGGGTGCCGATGCCGAGTGAGAAAAAAAACATGAGGCCCAGACCGATTCCAATCGACTGTGTCTTGGCAATGAATGCGAGGATGGCCGTTAAGACAGGAGTGGTGCAGGGCGATGCGATAAATCCGGACGATGCGCCCAATGTGAAGGCGCCCACCAGGGTGACTTCACGATGTTGAACGGCGTTGTGAGTGGGATGAGTTTTTTTGTGTGCGTGCAAAAACCTGCGCTGAAACTGATTCCACCAGGCGCTGGGGTCAAACGGGAGTACCCCCAACATGATCAGCGCGGATACCGACATGATGACGCTTATGCCTAAGTACCACTCCGAAGAATTGGTGAGTGTTCCAAAAACTTTTCCGGTCAGTCCCGCCAGAACACCCAAAAACGCATACACGACGGTCATACCCGAGACGTAGATCAAACCCCGTAAAGCAATGTCCCGCCAAGGTCGTCGCTCGAGAGGTTTGCCAGCGGTCCCGCCAATCACGCTCACCGTGATTGGAATCATCGGATAGACGCATGGGGTGAGGCTCGAAAGCACGCCACCCAAGTAGGCCAGACCAAACGCACCTAGAACTTGAAAAAAGCTCGGCCCCGCATTGAGAGCTCCTGCGCCCAGGAGCTGATTGAGAAATTCGGTGAGTGACTGCACATCCTTTGGGTAGCATGAGCGGTGGGGCTTTGCTAGTTTAGGGGAAATGGTTCTTTCAGGGATTTTCAGGACTTGGGTCGGACTTTTTCGTGTGCCGTCCTTGCTATTCGCGCTCGGTTTTTTGATGGTCGGCCTGATCGGCTGCAAAAAAAATCCGGGCCCATCCCCTCAAGAATTCCGCATCCAGATTTCTTCAGAGCCTGTCTCGCTGGATCCATCGCTTGCCGAGGATGGAGTGGCACTCCGAATCCTAGCTAACACCCAAGAAGGACTCCTGGGTTATGACGGCGCCGGTGAGCTGCAACACCGCATGGCCGAGTCACACTCGGTCAGCCGCGACGGCAGGCGTTATGAATTTACGCTTCGCTCCAACGCAAGATGGTCGGACGGACAGCCGGTACGTGCCGAGGATTTCATCACGGGACTGAAGCGCACGCTCTTGCCTCATACGGCGGCGCCACTGGCCGAACTTCTTTTTGTCATTCGAGGTGCGAAGCCATTTTACCTGGGAAAATCGGGTTTTGAATCCGTCGGAGTGAGCGCGCGAGACGGCAAGTTGATTATCGAACTGGAGCGACCCACGCCCTACCTACCGCACTTGCTGACACTCATGGCAGCGGCACCTCAGCGGGCGGATGTGTTGGCAGCGAACGGCGGCTCGTGGCCGACGGTGGGTGCGCCTTCGACCGGGCCTTTTCAGATCACTGAGCGAATTGCGGATCGTTCTCTTTTACTGGTCAAAAACCCGCATTATTTTGCCGGTCACGATTCCGCCGCGCCTCAGGCCGTGAGGCTTCAAGTCGTTCAAGACGAGTCGACAGCGGCCGCCCTCTTTGATCAAGGCCTGCTCGATGTCCTGACTCGCGTGCCGGCCTTGGACCTTAAAAGATTTCGAGAAAAAGGGGTGGTGAGAACCGATCCGTTTTTTGCGACTTTCTACCTCGCATTCAATGTGCGCACGGGGCCGTTCCGCGAAGCGAGTGTCAGGCGAGTGGTGGCTGCCGCGATCCGCAAGCAAGAGATCACGCAGGCTTTGGGTTCTGGTGAGCGAGCTGCAAGCAGTTGGATTGCTCATGGGCTGGAGGGATATTATGAATTTTCAGAATCCCGCTTAGTGAAAGGCAAGGGCGAGCTTGAGCCATTTGTAATCGGTTTTGATACGAGTGGACGAAATTCGATGATCATGGAGAAAATTCAACAAGATGTTTTCGTCGCGACGGGTGTGCGGCCCACGTTGAAAAACATGGATTGGAAGAGTTACGTAAAACTTCTGAGAACCGATCCTCCCCTGCTTTTTCGTTTTGGCTGGCTCTCTCCGTTTAGAGATCCCATCAGTCATCTTCAAGTCTTTGTGACGGGTAGCCCCAACAACCATTCGGGCTGGACCAACGCCGAGTATGATCGTCTCGTGGCTGAAATTTCTGCCCTCGAGTCAGGTCCAAAGCGCGAGGCAAAGATCCGCCGTGCGCAGCAGATCCTAGTTGAGCAAGAGGCGGCAGTGATTCCGATTTATCACTATGTCCAGACGCACGCGGTTTCGCCGCGTGTGAAAAACTTTCGGGCAAATCCTTTTGGTGTCATTCGGTTGAACGAACTTCGGTGAGCCTACTCGAAAGGAACAGCGCCATGTTTTTGCGCGAATCCATCGGACCACTTCAAGACATTTTCGCGGTTGGCCGGGACAAAGCCACAAGGACCGGTTTCAGCAAGGGTCGGGTACTGATGGCTCGAGGGAGAGGTCGCGGCGTGGCAGCGCTGGCAAGTCGTGCTTCGGATTCTCGTGAGTGAAATCGAAACATTTGTTTCGCCAATCTGGTTCGTCGCTTCGAAATAGGGCTGACGTTCAGAAGATTGAATTAAGGAAAGTTTCAGTGGAGCGCCCGTAGTTTCCGAAATTCGTGGAATGTAGGTTCCAAATGCCCAGGTGCCATCGGCTCTTTTTTGAATCATTCGCAATTCAAAAAGTTTTTCGGGCCGAGTCTTGATGGAGATCTTGTGAGCGACCCGAGTGCCTTCGGGGTAACTCCAGACTTCCTGCCCTTGCGAATCGTTTTTCGCCCGAATTCGAGTGCCGCCGGGCACATTTGCAAAGTGAACCTCGCTAAAGACCACCGAAAGGGCTTCGCGATTATGCGGGTCGATACGCTCTCCATTGAACTCGACCCCGGCACCCAAGGGTGCGCGCATTCCGCCCTCCAACTGAGAGAATTCTAGAAACCCTTCTTGGTACAATAAATCCGCATCAATGCTTTCCGGTAGTCCGATATAAAGCGGAGCTTCTGCGATGAAAGGATCGGCAGCTAGGCTGGATAAGATGGATACGAGAGCTGAGATGTTCACGGAGGGTACTTCTACTGATCGAATCCAGCGGGGTCAACGAACGATTGCGGCGGAACAGCAAGAGCTCGGCAAAAGTCTAGCGTAGCAATCCCGTTCGTGTGAGCTGCGAAAACCAGCGACCGCTTGGGCGCAGGGTTCGCTCCTGAGTCGAGTAATTGACTTCGTAAAGCCCGAAGCGGGGGCCAAATCCTTCAGCCCATTCATAGTTGTCCATGAGGGACCAGTAGCAATACCCTTCGATGGGGATTCCCTCCTCCAAGGCCCTCAGGATTTCTTGGAGATGAGCGCGAATAAAAAGTTCACGTTGACGGTCTTCACGGTCAGCGATGCCATTTTCGGTCACGTAAATTGAAAGTTCCGGAAATCTCTGGTGAAGCTTTTTTGCGAGCCTGTAGATGCCCTCGGGGTAAATTTCCCACCCCAGATCGCTGACGGTCGCGTCCTTGCGGGTGAGTCGCTCGATCATTCCGGCCTTCCAAGGATTAAAAGCGATCAGGTCGCGTGAGTAATAATTGAGGCCGATAAAGTCCTGCGTCTCCGCTGCTTCAGGAATCATCTCGTCGATGTTCAAAACAAACGGGATGTGGATCTGAAGTCGACCCGTCTTGAGCGCGTCGAGAATCGCCCAGTTCGCAAACCGCTGTACGAAGCGCGCAGCCCAGTGGTCGAAGGGGTTCCAGCGCCGAGCGGGTTCAAAGATCCGCAAGTGATGCGCCATTCCGATCCGAATTTTTCGATCTTGGGCTGCGGCCATCTCATGAAGTGCATGGTAGGCCCGAGCATGTGAGCGGATCATGCCGATGGCGGGTGCGACAATTTCCTTGATATCTTTTAGACCAGGCGGAAAAACGCCTTCAATATAGCCTGCCGCAATCAGGGCTTGAGGTTCGTTCAGGGTCGTCCAGTCTTGAACTTCGGATCCCAGCGCTTCGTAAACTTTGCGAGAATAATGTTCGAAAGCGGTTGGAACTCCCTCCCACGCAAAACCTCCTCGATCAGCGACCCATTGAGGGAGTGTGAAGTGCTGGAGCGTAACAAACGGTCGAATGCCGCGGGCCTTGAGGAGCTCGATTTCGTGGCGGTAATGAGTGAGCGCTTCCTCATCGAACTCGCCTGGACGGGGCTCGATCTTTGCCCACTCCACTGAAAAGCGGTACTGGTTGACTCCAAGCGCTGACAAGAGTTCGGAGTCCTGCTCGAGGCGATTCCAGTGGTCGCAAGCGGCTCCGGATGATTGTCCATCGCGGATCACGCCGGGTACTTTTTCGAAATTCCACCAATCGCTCTGGGTATTGCCGCCTTCAATTTGATGAGCCGCAGTCGCCACGCACCATTTGAAGTCTTGAGGAAAAGATCGCGAGTCGGGAGCGTGCTCCGTAGCGCCAACTGTGGAAGAGTGTGCCAGGCCGATCATGAGGAGAGTGAAAATCAAAGGAGAGCCCACTTGTGGGCTTTTACTGTCGGTACCGCTTTGGGTCAATCGCGGATTGAAATGGCTGACCACTGGCGTGTCCCGCCGCCCTCGCGGCGAAAACTGTGAAAAAGCGGGTTTTCGGCTGAACCTGAGCAGCGAGTGCAGGTGTTCAAAGTTTCAATATCTTTGAGCCCGATTTCGCGAAGCTGCGCCTCGTTGATTGCCGGCAGGTTCAGATGTCGAGTGCGCGGAACGGCAGTAGCAGGACCATAGGCAGCGAACTCGCGGGCAAAATCCTCGGCAAGTTCGAGACTTACCTCGTAACAGCAGGGGCCGATGGCGGGACCAATAGTCGCCACCCAATCCAGAGGTCTTTCGCCGGATGCTGAGAGCCGCTTCCAGAGTTCTCCTAGGATTCGGCTGCGCGTGCCTCGCCAACCCGCATGAATCGCAGCGACTGCACCTCCGTCACGTCTTGCTAAAAGAATGGGAACACAATCGGCAGTCACCACCGCAATAGGCTGGCCAGCTTTTCGGGTAAATAGCGCGTCGACCTCACCGCAAAGTTGCCCTTGTGTGGTGACCTCACCGCATTGGATTCCGTGCACCTGTGTCCACTGAGGTTTGCGGAGTTCCCATTGAGCTTTCAAGTTTTCTGGAATCGGTTCGGCTCGCGTACCAAACCCGTGGATGATTCCAGAAATTTGAGCGAGCAGTGGACTGGACAGGGTCATGTGAAATTTGTCTCACGGAGAGGGATGACTTCTCAAGACCTCAAGAAGGCGCTGAAACTCAGCAAACGGCTCGGCTTCAAATCGAAGTTCTTTTCCGCTGATGGGATGTTTGAAGGCAAGGACTCGTGCGTGGAGTGCTTGGCCTGGAAGCGCGTGAACGCACTCGCGCACAGATTCTGGCAGCGCGAGCCACTTGTTATTTTTTTCGGAAGGAGTCCCGTAAACGGGGTCGCCTAACAGTGAATTTCCACTTCCAGTGAGATGAACACGAACTTGATGAGTGCGGCCGGTCTCGAGGCGCGCCTCAATCAATGAGGCAAAGGGAGCGCTTCTGGCTTTTGCGTCCGGCCCCAAAAAGCGTTCGAGCGTTTTGACGAAGGTCACGGCGCGTCGGCCTTCTGAGACTTGCATCGACATTTTTTTACGGTCGTTGGGATTACGTGCGATCAGACTTTCGATCCGAAGTTCGCGAGTGACTGCGTCTTCTAGCGAACCATAGCAAAGCGCCCAATACCGTCTCTCGATTTCATGTTTCGCGAAAACTCGAACGAGCGCCTGGTGCGCAGCATCCGTCTTGGTGACCACAATCGCGCCGCTCGTGTCTTTGTCGATTCGATGCACGATTCCAGGCCGCAAAACTCCGCCGATTCCGCTCAAATCTTTGACGTGATGTAAAAGCGCGTGAACCAAGGTGTTATCCATCTGAGTGGGTGAGGGATGTACGGTAAGACCTGGAGGCTTGTTGATAACAACAAGGTGATCATCCTCGAAAAGAATTTGAAGGGGCCGGTCATCCGGCACAAGTTCCATGGAGCGTGGGGGCGGCACCCGCAGCTCAATGATTTGGTGAGGTTTGATTCGCGCGTTGGATTTGAGTGATTTCCGATCGGCAAGCACTCGGCCTTCGTCCATCAGGCGTTGAAGCTGACTTCGTGAAAGCTGGGGCGGAGAGGTCTCACCGCCTGCGCTCCATTGACCTAGCCCTGACTCAAGCGCGCGCAAGAGCAACATGTCGGCGCGGAGGTCTGCCTCTTTTGCCGTGAGTTCTGTCGGCGTCCAGGTCCAAAGCAGGTCTTTGGCCAAGTCCGTAGCATTTGTGTTTGGAGCAGATGAGTTCATCTTGGGCAGCGATTAGCGCCCTTTATTGGGATTTTCCAGGATCCACTTTTGAAAGTGGCCCATGAATCCGGAGACTGCCTTTTCTGCAGGAAGCTTGAGAGTGCGGGCGAGTTGGGCAATGAAGCCGCGAACAAAGACGCTTGCAGGCAGCTTTGCGTAGTCATCCAACTCAATTGCGTTGAGATAGCCGCGGTTGATTCGCGTCAGGCCCGTCATCTCTTCGATCGCGATATGACGGGACTTGCGAACCTTTCCCAAAAAGGAGCCGCGCCATTCGGTTTCCGCCGCGATCTCCAGGCAGATCTGCTGCTCTTCGATTTCGCGAGGGGTCAGTGCAGGCTCTTTCGATGTTTCGGTCAGGGGAGCGGTCGGGGCGGGCGCCAGTGGGGCTGGAGCGAGCTGTGTACTGGCGGGAGGAGCAAACTCGAATCCTCGCTCTTTAGACGGAAGTCTCAAATCATTTTGAAAGTCGGTTGTGGGCGGAATCAAAATGTCCGCCTCGTTGCCCATCGCTTCCATGGGCGGCATACGATCAATCGACACAATCCTGTGGGGCTGGGCCGGTGTCGGATGGCCGCCAGACCCCAGACTGTTTTGCTCATCGTACTCCTTGCGCCTCTCAGTGTTCGAAAGGATTTGGTAGGCCTCTTCAATCTGGTCGAGAAGCGAGTCGGCCTCTTCACGCGAAATCAAACTATAAAGGGCGGGACTGTCCTTGGTGTAAGCCGCTTTCGCTCGAAGATAGGCCGAGCGGATTTCCTGGGGTGAAGCGCGTTCCGTTAATTCGAGGATTTCGTAGTAGTTGGTGGCCGTCTGAAAGTTCATTTTTATTTTTTCAGTAGTGATTCTGTAACGCGCTCGATGCTTGTCACGAGGCGGGAGTTCGGAAACTCGAGCATGACCGGCCGTTTGCGCCGAACCGACTGCCAGACCGCACTGTCGTAGTCGAGGTATCCGACATAATCGAGATCGATTCCAAAGTACTTGCGGCACACACTTTTGACCGAAAATCCGACATCAATGTCCGTCTGCGTGCGCGCCTGGTTCATGACCAGTCTCGGTTGAAAACGGTCGATCACTTCTTTAAGGCGGACTCCCGCCTCCTGGCTCGCGCGATTGACCTCGCGAAAAAGATCTGAGGGAGAGCGAATCCCAAGAGAATTGTTCGGGTCCAGAGCCGTTTGTATGATTGCGGCCACCGGTTCGAGATGGGATGAAGTCGCGAGCTTTCGATAATAGGCACTCTTGATAAATCGATAAGCGTTCTCGATGGAAGTGGGCTCCGGAAGAATCGCTACCATTCCAACGTCGGCAGACAGAAAAAAATCGATCGTCGAAGCTCCGGTTCCTGCGCCCAAATCCAAAACCACATAGTCAGCATCGAGAGTGCGCAACTCCTGAAGCAGGCGAGTCTGCTGATCCATGGGAAGGTTGGCGACACCGATCGAATCTTTTGCACCGCTGATCATTTCGAGATTGGGGATCCCGGTGTTGACGAGACTGTTCTTAAGAGAATGGTCGTGGCGTGAAAGAAAGTCGCTCAGTGTGTGGCGCGGGAGGTCCACGCCCAAAGTCGTATGGAGGTTGGCGCCGCCCAGATCGAGATCGATCGCTACGGTCTTAAAATTTCGGCGAGCCAAGGAGATTGCGAGACTGGAGGCAAGCAGACTCTTGCCGACTCCCCCTTTGCCGCCCCCCACTGCCCAAACCTGTTTGACTCGGCCGGCTGGAGTGCTGGCGATGGGGGCGCTGGGCAGAGTAAACGGCGGTGGAAAAATCGGTCGTGAGTCTTGGTTGGCCATTATTTAAGTGTGGATGAAAGGTTTCTCCACTCTCTAAGGATTCAACTGCTGTCATTGAGCGTCAAGATGCAGAATGTGCCCAGCTGATCGCAGAGTGGGCGCTTGATTGAAAAACCAGGAGTGCGTACTCGATTTCGCACACCAACGGCTGCTGTGCGTAAAAGTTTACCCACTTTTACCAGACGGATAGAGAGGGAAGAGGGGATGTTGCACAGCGCCATGAAACTGGGCCCTAAGTGCTTGAATATTCAGGCAAAAAAATAACATTTATTTGAACAAAACTTGGCGCGTTGGCGGCCCGTGGCATTTTCGTTGCTACCGTAGAAGGAAACCGTACCTGAGTGACAAAAACCGGCCTTTCGATTTGGCTCGGTGCCCTGTGAATTCTGGGACTCGGTTTGCCGAAAAGAGTAGGGAGTACACGATGGCAAAAAAAGAATTGAGCGCAAAAATCTGGACGACCGGTTTCCCTGTTCGTCTCCATTTGCGCAACGACCTGCACCTGGCGCGTAAGGTATGGCACATGGGAACGGGACTCCTCATGGTCGCCATTTACCTGTCCGGACTTTCACGCACCGGATCTGTGCTGACGTTGGGCTCACTTTTGGGCGTGGCCCTTTTGATCGAAGGGGCTCGCCTCCGGATGCCCGCTTTCAATAAAAAAGTTTTGCGTTATTGGGGACCCCTCATGCGTTCGAGTGAAGTGAACAGAGTGAGCGGCGTTCCGTACTATCTTGCTGCGGCTATTCTTGCTGTCGGCATCTTTCCAAAACCGATTGCTGCATTGAGCCTTTTGTATCTGGCTTGTGGAGACCCGATTGCTTCGTTGTTTGGGATTCTCTATGGCCATCACAGCGTGCGCTTCGCAAACGGAAAGTCTTTGGTCGGTTCGGTCGCATCGGTTGTGACCTGTATGTTTGTGACTTTCTTGTTCTTCAATATCCTCCCGGTTCGGATCGGGGATGTGGCGCTGCTGACGCTCGTCGGCGGCCTTGCGGGCGGGCTGGCTGAGCATTTGCCGCTCGAAGTGGATGACAATTTTTCTATTCCGGTGATCTCCGGTTTTGCTCTTTGGCTCGCTTGCATCCTGCTTGGAATTTCGTTTTGAGATTTGCCCATCGGGCCGTGTAAATTTTTAAGGGTTGTCTACTTTTTAGACAGTGCGCTTTCGGAAACGCCCCTCCAGTCTATGTCCAATTAGCTGATTTTACAGGACAATTTTAGAGAAAATCCTGGTACGCCGATTGCTTTGAGTGGCTAAGAATGCACGCTGCCCATTGCACAAAGTCATTGATTGACCCTGAGGGTATTTCAAAGCTCATGGCCTTGCCCTGGGGGCGAGTATTGGGTTTCTTTGCATTAGCACTCTTAGGTGAGGTGGGTTCGAGCGCTCAGAGTGCCTGGGCCTCGGATCTCAGGCCGACCTGGGCAAGCGAAGGCCGGACGAGCGCGATGTCGCAGCTCAACGCGTCTTTTTTTATTCCAGGAGTTAAGTCGGTGAACCAGGTGGAAGAAGAGGCGTTTCAGGATTTTATTTTTGAGCGCCAAATGAGCAGCCACATGAGGCAGCGCTACGAAGACCTTTATCGTGAATTTGAACTTCAGGAAAAATACGACCTCGTCGACGCTGATGAGCGGCGGTTGCAGCATCAGAGAAACCGGGACTTCGGACGATTTTATCTACGGTCATTATTTAGTTTTCATGTGACCGAGGGAATCAAGCGCGCGGAGAAAAACTCAGAAGAAATGCGGACCTTCAAACGGGTCCATGACAAGGTTGAGCACGTGATGCGCCAGGGAGTTCAGCTCGATATCTCTGAGCGATTTAAGGTTGGATCGAGGGCGGACATTCCTCGGCAACGCGCGCGCGTCTGGATGATTTCTCCCGTTGTAAACGGAGCATTTGAGATGTCAGTTGGCTCTGCTCAGGCAGGTGACCCGACTGCAAAGGCATTAGATCCGAGCCGGCGTGACGAGCGTTATCGCTTATCGTTGACTCGGCAAGTTCCTGTATTGGACATGGATAGCGCTGTAACCTATGGGTCGAGTTCAAGCAGCGTGACGGCATCGCTCAGTAAACAGTTTTCAAATAATCTGACCTGCGTGCTGGATCGCAGCCAGCCGATGCCCAGCACCCGATCCGAACTCAGAGTTGCTGAGCAGTCCGCAAAAGTCGTCTATCGGCTTGAATTCTAGATACTCGTAAATTTTCTGCGTTAGTCGCGGGTGAACTCGACAAGTGTTGCTCCCGAGCCGCCCTGTCCCGCACCACCGTCCCTGAATTCTTTGACATACGGCAGTTTTGAGACGATTTGGCGACAGCCTTCGCGAAGAGCGCCAGTTCCGAGCCCGTGAATCACATTCACTTGAGTCAGGCCGCCGCTTCGATAGGCCTGATCGAGGTAACGTTCAAGAGCGGACATGGCTTCCTCGAGTCTCATTCCCCGAAGATCCAATTGCGGTTCTGGCGTGGGGGGGACATTGCTGTCGTAAGTGGACCCCTTGGCGCGCTGAGATCCGCGCATCAGCGCTGAAACCTGACTCGCTTCTTGCGCGGAAACGGTCTCAAGATCCGAAAGACTCAGGCTCACTTGCAGCGCTCCGAGTGAGACCTTAACCTTATTGCCCTGGATTTCTAGCACCGTTCCAACACTTTTCCATTTTGGAACTCGAACGGGTGCGCCCACAACATAAGGGATTGCGCCCGGTCCGGGTGCGGGCACACGGGGGGCCGCGACCGTTCTCGCCAAGGTCTGTGAAATCTCCGGGGCTTCTTCGTGAAGAGCGCTTTCGACGCGGGAAGCGGCGACGTTCAAGCTTTCGTTCAGAGTTTTTCGAACCGAGTCGACGTCTTTTCGGGAGCGAAGCTCATCGAGTTTTTGAACCGTAGATCGGACGTCGTCCTGCGCTTGTTCAACGATTCGCCGGAGGCGTTGTCGTGTTTTTGAAAGCATTTCGGAAACAGAGGATTCTGTGCGCTCGGTCCATTCCTTTTTCAGGCGCTCGGCGTCTTCACGAATACTGACGGCCTCGCGTTTGGCGCGGGCGGCCTCATGACTGTCGCGCTCGAGTTGGCCCAGTAACCCTTCGAAATCCAGGTGCTGACGTGTGAGGTAACTGCGCGCGAGTGTCAGCACTGATTGCGGAATTCCTAGACGTTCGGCAGTCTCAAGTGCTCGCGAGCGACCTGGAACCCCAAGCTGCATACGATAGGTCGGCATTCGCGAGGATTCGTCAAATTCCATGCTGGCGTTCAGGATCCGCCGGTCCGAGATTGCCAGGATTTTAAGCTGCGGGTCGTGGGTCGTGGTGACGATCATGGCGCCGCGAGACATGATCGTTTCTAAAAATGCACGTCCGAGTGCCGCGCCTTCTTCGGGGTCAGTCGCGGTGTTGAGTTCGTCGATGAGCACGAGGCTTTGGTCCGTAATATTTTCGAGAATGTCGCGGAAGCGTGACAGATGTCCCGAAAAGCTTGAGAGGTGTTTTTCGATCGACTGCGAATCACCTACATCGGCAAAGAAGTTTTCAAAAAACGGAATCGTCGGATGGTCCACCGCCGGAAACGGAAATCCGGTGCGCGCGCAGATTCCGGCAAGTCCCAGAGTCTTGAGTAAGACAGTTTTTCCGCCGGTATTGGGCCCGGTCAGTAAAAGTGAACGAACCGGGTCTCCGAAGTCGAGATCGTTTCGAATGATCTCTTCGTGCGGAAGATTCCACCAAAGAAGCGGATGTGCGCTCGAGCGTAAACTGAAAGCGCGATCCTGAGTCACGGTGATCGGCTTGGCTCCGCAATGCCGCCCGAGTCGAGCCTTGGCCTGCACGGCGTCCCAATGCGCCAGCACCAGCGAAGATCCTTCGATTTCACCCGCGAAGGGTTGAAGCTTTTTCGACGTGTCAGCAAGAATGAGATAAATTTCTTGTAGGAGTTCGTTTTGGCGTTGTCTCAGTCGATTGTTGAGCGGGGCGATCTCGCGGGGCTCGATAAAAACTGTTTGGCGACTTGCGGAGGCTTCGTACAAAGTTCCGTCGACTTCACCTTGCGCCGAAATCTTGATCGGCAAAACATAGCGACCGTCACGGACATCGCTGAAATTTTCCTGCAGCACGCCTTTAGTGGCAAAAGTCTTGATGAGTTGCTCCAGCGTGCGGGCAATTTCTTTTTTGAGTACTCGGATTTCGGCGTAGAGCTGCGCGAGTTTGGGCGAGGCGCGTTCTGAGAGTTCGCCCTCGGGTGTCAAAATCTTTTCGAGAATGCGGAGAGGTTCACCGGGATCATTGAGGGATTGGAGGGCCTTTTTGAAGAGTTCTCCGTGAAGGTCTTCTCTGGGAAACTGAGACCAGGCGTCGACTGCGTAGAGCCAGCGGCGCAAAAGGTGGAGCTGAACGAGTTCCAGAACTGAGCCGCGCGCCAGTTTTTCGGTGGCCTCGAGCGGATCCGTGAGCTCCGCAAGGGGACCCCACAGCGCCTCGCGATCCAAAAGGGCTGCAACTTCCTGAGTCTCAGCCTGAGCGTGTTGCGCCGAGCCGAGGTTTTGAGCCCAGCGCTTTGGGTCTGATAGGCCCACTAAAATATCCTGGCCCAGGGAGGTGCGAGCCTCTCGAGCCGCGAGAGACAAAAGCGTTGGCCATTCGAGTGTCTGCGCCGCGACCGCTTGCGGGGTGAGTTTTGATATTTCGGCTGCGGATTCAGCAGGCGGCTTCATTTGAGCAAACTACCATAGCTCAAACAGGGTTGGGCACTGGATTGAAGGGGATTTCGGAGATCCGGGTGGAATTTCGTGTCGCATCCAGTATCATCGAAAAACTGATTGGGGTAATCCCACGGGCCCCACGAATTGAACCTCACCTCTATGACAACAAGCACGAACACCGAATTGGCTAAACTGTTTCAACAGCTCAATGAGCAACACTTTGACGGCTTTTTGGATTTGCCCGATTTGAAGTGGAACTCGCGGCTCCGCTCCAGCGCAGGTAGGTTTATTCCCGGGAGATCCGAGCAAAAGCGTGGAAAAAACAAGGGTTCGTTGACCGCACGTCTAGCTGCGATGGCCGGGATTTCAAGAGCGGGTACGCACAGTGTCGCTGCACAGCGACCCGCGCAAATCGAAGTCGCAACCTACCTCGCCCAAGAGGGGGAGTCTGCGCGGCATATTCGCGACACGCTCGCTCATGAGATGATTCATTACTGGCTTTGGGTTCGCGGCCGTCCTTACGGTCACACACCTGAATTTTACGAAAAAATGGAGCAGGTCGGAACGACACGTTACAATCCGGTCCCGCGCACCCGGCCCTACAAGTACAGTTATCGATGTCCGAACTGCGCGGAAAATTTTCAGGCACGCAGAAAACTGGGACCGTTGGCTTGCGCCAAGTGCTGTAAGTCACATTCGGGAGGAAGGTATGATTCGCGCTTTCAGCTCAAGCTCGAAGAGAAAATTTAGTCTTTGTGGGGTCCTGGGTGAAGCGATGGGCGGGGCGCTGGTTGTGGTGCTGGGACTGCACCTTTGGGTGCAGCGCCCGGACGGCAGTCGTCAGTGCGACGAAAGCGGATCAGTCCATTCCTTAAAGCAGGGTGCCGCCGAACTTTCCAAAGCCGGGGTCTCTGTCCTCAAATTCAAAAAATCCAGTGACGGAAAGGTTCGCATCCAAATGTGCGGAGCGCCTACCGGAAAAACCCATGCTTATCGGATCAAGCGTGAGAGCTTGGAAAAAGCGCTGACTCTCGGTTTTGTCGAAGTCAAAGAAGCCAAGTCGCCGAAGGCTCAAAGCCAGAGTCAGTCTAAGTAGAGCTTCCGCCGGCGATCCCGTATTTTTTCATTTTTGCCATGAGCGTATTTTTGTCGATCTTGCTCACGCGGCAGGTTTTTTCGACATCGCCGCCAAATGTTTTTAAAAGTTCGACGATGTAAGTCTTTTCAAAGCCCTCGCGAGTCGCATGGAAGTCGATTCGGTCGGGGCCAAATTTAGGAAAATCTTTGACCTGTACGAGTTCTCCCTGAGCGGTGACTACCGCGACCTTGAGAACGTTTCGGAGTTCACGAAGATTTCCGGGCCAGCCATAGGATTTAAATCGGTTCCAGGCGTCAGGAGAAAGGTCGCGCAGATGTTGCTTGTGGGCCTCGCGCGCGATTTCTCCCAGAATTCCAAGAACGATGTCTTGAAACTCCTCTGCCCGTTTGGTGAGCGCAGGCATCTCGAGACGAAAGACATTGAGTTTGGTGAGGAGCTCCGAATTAAAGAGCCCACCCTGCGCGCGGCCCTCAAGCGATTGATCGGTGGTGGCGATGATGCGCGTGTCGGCGATAGCTGAGAGCGTCGGGTTTTCAGGATGCGGAACGGAGCGAGTGTTCAAGTATTGAAGCAGGTTTTTTTGCTCGGAGAGGGGCCATTCGCCGATCTCTGGAATCAGAAGCGTCCCACCGGTCGAGCTGAAGATTTGTTGAGTCAGCGGGTGGTCGTGATTCGCCTTGACGAAGGGACGGCTGGCGCGAGGGCCGTTGGCGTGGATCCACTTCGCGATCTGGCCTTTTCCGGTTCCGGGCGCGCCCGAAATCAGCGCGGGTGCGTTGTCCGATTGCGCGGCAAGCATCGCAAAACGTCGCTGAGTGGCGGGGATGAAATGAACGATTTCCATAGTGGGTGCCGGCCTGAACCTAAGGCGATGCGATCATCGCTGTCAATTTGTTAGTGGGAGCTGTCCCGAGTTCACTTTTAACGTGAATAATTCGATTTCTTCGATACTTTGAGCCTACAAAAAGGCGAGGGATATTTCCATGAATTCTTGGGTTTCACGTGGCGTGCGGATTTTCCAAATGGGTGCCCTATTAGCGTTTGTAGGGGGCGTTTCCACGGTCCATTCGGCTCCACTTCGAGTCGGCGTGGTCCTCGACAAGGGTGGCAAAGACGACAAGTCCTTCAATGCCGCTGCCGTACTCGGCGCAAACCAAGCCAAGGACAAGCTTTCGGTGCAGGTCAAGTTTGTCGAGGCCTCGGATGACAACGCTTATGAGCCGATGATTCGCGCGTTCGCGCAAAAGGATTTTGATTTGGTCATCGCGGTCGGAATTTCGCAGGCCGATGCGCTCAAGAAAGTGGCGCCGCAGTTTCCGCTAAAAAAGTTTGCAATCGTGGACTCTGAAGTTCAGCTCCCCAATGTTCGCTCGCTCATGTTTGAGGAGCACGAGGGCTCTTTTTTGGTGGGAGTGATCGCAGCAATGGCCAGCAAATCAGGAAAAATAGGCTTTATTGGCG
>CAMBEX010000026.1 GCA_945865865.1 Bdellovibrio sp. ZAP7 | reverse complement strand
GCTGGTCCAGTTCGTAAAGCGTGGAGCCCGCGCACAGCTCATCGAGTGTGGCTTGCCTTGGCAAAACTTGTGGAAGCGGGAGTTGAGCGGTGGGAGTCGAAAACTCTCCTACGATCCGGCTCAGGCGCTCAGTATCATTGGATGGTGATCCACTCCATTTTTCACTGAGTACTCTTTCACGGAGTTGAGTGAGTGAGCCTGTCGCCACGGCAAAATCAGCGAATCCCATGGCCAGTGCATCTGAGGCGTTCCACCTTGCCCCCGTAAGCCCCAAAAAAAGTCCGATGCGGCCTGGAAGCCTGCTCAAAAAATAACTTCCACCCACATCTGGAAAGAGACCGATGGAAATTTCGGGCATGGCCATCGTCGTGTTTTCGCAAACCACGCGATGGCTTGCGCCGTTCATGAGTCCGATGCCGCCACCCAGGGTGACGCCGTGGCAAAGTGCGAGGCGTGGTTTCTTTAAAAGATGAACGAGGTGATCGCAGCGATACTCGACTTCAAAAAAATGTCGGCCATAAGTGATGCCTTGGCTGCGAGTTTCAAGGGCTAGTTTTTTGACGTCGCCTCCTGCGCAAAACCCACGCTCACCGGCTCCTTCAAGCAGCACGACAGAAATTTTAGGATCTCTTTCGCAGTCCCGGAGAAACGCATCGATCGTGGTGAGCATCTTGAGAGTGAGCGCGTTCAGCCTCGCCGGAGCGTTGAGGGTGACGACTCCCACGCCGTTGGTTTTCAGGGTGAGGACTTCGGCGTTAGATTTTTTTAATGGATCCATGTCCACTACAGAATATCGCGAACGGGTGTGCTTAGGCTAGGCCGACTTTTTTCTTAAAATCTCCGCAGAGCTCTTTTGGCTCTCGGCCAGGATCGCGATGGCCTCCTCATCGGAGACTTGCGGAAACTCCTCGTAAAACTGACTGACTGAAAAAAAGTCCTCAGGAGTGTCGAGGATCAGCGTTTCGTCGGCTTCGTTTTTAAAGAGCTCGAAGGAGCGAGGCGCGCCGACGGGCGCCGCAACCACAATCCGAGCAGCACCCTGAGCACGAAGCGCATGAACGGCCGCGAGCATGGTGGCCCCCGTCGCGATTCCGTCATCCGCGATGATCACGATCCTACCCCGGGCTGAGATCGGCGGACGGATGGGCGAATAGGTTTTTCGGCGCTCGGCAAGCCGCTTCAGTTCGGAGGCCGCACTCTTTTCGACGGTCTCTTGTGGAATCCCGTAAGTCTCGACTGCTGGCGAGGGGGTGACGTTTCCGAATTCACTCACCGAGCCGATGGCAAACTCCTGATTTCCAGGCGCTCCGATTTTGTGAACGAGCACCACATCGAGTTCGCCCTCGAGTCGCTCCGCGAGAATCCGAGCCAGGGGGAGGGCTCCCCGTGGAATCGCTAGGATGAGTGGATTTTTTCCGCGATATCGGTCGAGTCGAGCAGCGAGAATCTTTGCTGCTTCTTCGCGATTCTCAAAAATCATGCGGCCTCATGTGAAGGGTGCACCACTCTTCGTGGAAAGAACTCCCAGAACTCGATCGGAAGCTGGCTACGAACGTGATCAACCACATGATGGTCGGTCAACTCGTGAATGGCGTGAAAGAAGTTCGTCAAAAACATAGGCACCTGCTTTCGCTCGATGCCAAATCCGCTGCAGAGCCGGTCTTCGATTGATGACAGTATGATGCTTCGGTCGGGGCCTGCTGGAAGGTCAAAAAGTTTTTCCTGCAGATCGTGTGGGAGTTGGCTGATGAGGCTTGCGGCCCCGCTGTGATGGATACGCTTGATGACAGCGCTCAGTAGAAAGTCGGTGATCCTCTCGACCAGCTCCATGGATGACGTGCCGGTTTTCTCCCCAAGCACATGATAAAAATGATTGAGCGTCTGTTCTCGGCGCGACTCGGATCGATTTTCCGATTGAACTGCCCTTTTGGCTCTCAGGTGAACGAAGCCGCGTCGCCTGATCTGCGACTTGACAATAGCGCTGACCCTCTCAATTCCAAGGGCGCCTGAGATGATCAGATCATCCAGGGTGACGATCCCGACACACTTGCGGACTCCTGATTCTGATTTTCGAGTGATCGGAAGACGGCGAATCCCATATTCTTCCATCAGCCTGGATGCCTCATCATGTGTTGTGCGTTCAGGTGCGGTGATGGGGTTGGGAGTCATGACCTCAGCGAGAGTCAGCGGCGTTTGCGGTTCTGGGTTCAAAGATCCTAAGGCGATGTCCCGGTCGGTGATGATTCCGACGATTCCACCCGAGCTGGTCCCTCCGCTGCTCACGACGATTACGCAACCCACTTCGCGATTGGACATGGCCTGGGCCGCCTGATCGATCGAGGCACTTTGTGGGAGAGAGACGACTTTTTTCTGAGTATACAGTTCAAGGGTAGGCATGCCAGGTAAGGTTGCGAAGGCCGTGCCTGTTTTATTTCGTGCAGTGGGCTGCCGCGATCAAGCGGCTTTAGGTGAGCCTTGCTGGACAGCGAGTTTGTCTGCGTAGTGTAGCCGCAGCACCTCGCAAAAAATCCTAAGAGCGTCGGTGTCGGTAAAAATTCCCGCCACGGCGCCCTGGTCGTCCTTGACGATCGTGCAGCCCAGCTTGCGTTCCGACATGGTGGAAACGATGAGATCCAGCGGTGCATTGAGTTCGACACAGTAGGGTTCGGGCGTCATGACTTCTTCACAGGTCAGACTTTCCATTCCGCCAAAGGACTGCGCCAATTTCAAATCCCGATCACTGAGGATTCCCACCAGTTTTCCTGCCTGCTGGACAGGTAGGTGTCGAATGCCATGCTCGCGCATCATTTCGTGAGCTTTGCGGAGGTTTTGCTCCGCTCCGATGGTCTGCGGAAGATGAGTCATGACTTGTTGAAGGTTCGGCATGGGATTCATGGGAGGCTGCTTACGCAAACTCAGTGCCAGAAAAACCGTGACATGAGGTTGGCGTTTTCGGGGCCAAACTGAGCCTACAGCGTAAAAAAAGCGGTGCCAGTAGTCTTGCGATGAGATGCGGTATTTCTGCGTTAAACCCTGAAATTTCAAGACTTCTTGCGGTCGGAGTGCGCTCCGCACAAGGCTTGCTCAGAGAGTAGTGCATGAGGTCGTCATGATGATGGCCTGAGAGAGATGAGGGAGTCATGATGTCTCACTGGGTTTCTCGTCCTGCGGTCCTTGCCGGTGTTCTGGCTTTTATACCGTTTCTATTTAACGCAAGCGGGTGCGGTTCAGGGGAGGCTGAACCCGAGTCCCGAGGAATGCTGATTCAAATACGGGGAGAGCTTCGTGTGTTGGAGACCGAGAGCGAACAGGCACGGTACTGCGTGGATTCGTTTTGCGAGCCTAACTATATTTACTACGCGCACTTTGGGCGGACGCGTCCCAAACCCGCTCCATCGCAACCCGCGCAGCCGCCTCAGCCCCCACAGCCAAACGAACAACTCGATTATTCGAGGCGGATTCTAAAACTTCCTGATGCGTGGAGGGTGACGCAGGGAAGCTCTGAGATTATCGTGGCGGTCGTGGACACCGGAGTGGCAGTGGACCATCCGGATCTTGCTGCGAACATTTGGGTCAACCGCCGTGAAGCATCCGGAGCGCGCGGAGTCGACGACGATGGCAACGGCTTCGTGGACGACGTTTACGGCTATGACTTTGCCAACAGCAGAGCAAACGGGTTGGACGATCACATGCACGGTACTCACTGCGCCGGGATCATCGGCGCACAAGCCAACGGGATTGGTATCGTAGGCGTGAGTCCACGGGTGAAAATCATGCCGCTTAAATTTCTAAAGTCCGATGGCTCGGGCGATACCGAGGCGGCCATTCGCGCGATTGATTACGCGGTCAATAATGGGGCGCAGGTGATTTCGAATTCCTGGGGTGGGGTGGGACGATCGCAACTTTTAGAGGCAGCGATTTCGCGTGCGGTGAGCCGAGGAGTGCTCGTGGTCGCTGCGGCCGGCAATGAGGCGAACAACAACGATCAGAGGCCGACGTATCCCGCCTCCTTTCCAGGAGTCATCGCGGTGGCTTCGACCGACGAGCAGGATCAAATCAGCTCGTTTTCAAATTACGGCCAAAGTTCCGTCTTTATCGCGGCTCCCGGCAGCCGAATCTTGAGTACCGTGCCGGGCGGAAAATACGCGACCCTTTCAGGTACCTCCATGGCGGCTCCGCAAGTGGCGGGAGCATTGGCGCTGGGATTGAGCCTGACGGGCGGGCAAACGAGTGCCTCAGGGGCGGAAAGACTTCTTCAGGCCATGTGTTTGAGTGCGGCCGCGGTCCATCGGGATAAGACCGAATGTGGTCGGCTGGACGCCTTTGAGTTTGTTCGTCGGCTGGTGGGGGGGTAGTCGTCAATAAACCGACGATGTAGAATAATTCGGCATCAAAGGAATGAGATGAGCCCTGAAATTTATTTCAAATCAACGGGGGAGAGGATTTACAATGAATAGGTCATGAAAATTAAGATCTGGGGAGCTCGAGGTTCGCTCCCTGCACCGCTCACGCCTGTTCAGGTCGAAGACCGAATCAAAAAATCCATTCAGGGTTTTCTTGCGGCGGGGTTTCGCGACGCGGTAGAAGTGAGTCGATTTCTTTCTGCGCAAGCACACCATCAATTGGGTGGATACGGTGGAAACACCCCTTGCATCGAAGTGTTTACGGAGAGTTCTCAAATCATTGTGGATGGTGGCAGTGGCTTAAGACCCTTGGGCTACGAGCTTTTGGGGGGGCCTTGTGGAAAAGGCACCGGTGAAGTCCATCTCGTCTTTACTCATTTTCACTGGGATCATCTGATTGGACTCCCGTTTTTCGTACCATTCTTCATTCCTGGAAACACGATCCACGTCTATGCGGTTCAAGAGGATTTGCCTGACGTATTCAAAACGGTTTTTAAAAAGCCCTATTTTCCAGTCCCACTAGAAAACCTGGGCGCCAAGATCGTTTACCATCGATTAGAACCCAGGGTGGCCAACAAGATCGGGGATATTCAGTTTACGCCCTACCAATTGGACCATCCCGATCCTTGCTGGGGCTATAAATTTGAGAGTGGAGGAAGGACTTATTCGCATGCTGTGGACACGGAGTGCACGCGGGTTTCACGCAAAGATTTGGGCCCGGACCTGCCGCTCTACCAGAACGTGGATCTGATGGTTTTTGATTCTCAGTACACCTTGATGGAAACCATCGAAAAGGTGAATTGGGGACATGCGGCCGCGACCTTGGGACTCGACATCGCGATGCGCGAAGGGATTAAAAGGGTGCTTTTCATGCATCATGATCCGGCGTCGTCTGACGAAAAAATTGCCGCAGCGGAAATTCAGTCACGGCGCTATTACAATAATCAGCTCAAAGACGCTCAGCGGGTGCGCGAGCCCGCCCCTTCGGTGGAGTGGGAATATGCCCGCGAGGGAATGGTAGTAGAGGTCTGAATTCCATTGAAAGCTGCCCTTTTGAACGGTAGCAACCCACAATGATCTCGTTAGGTTCGGTTTCAGTGCGCCAGGCTCTGGGGGGTTTAGAGTTTCAGCTTCCTGAGCGATCCTCGGTCCCAGAAATCGAGATACTCCTCAATCGCAGCGTTCTCCTGGGCGGAAAAAGGCTCAGGCCTCTTTTGACTTTTTTGATCGCTGATTGCCTTGAGATTCCTTTAGAAAAAGTTGCGCCTTTCGCACGCGCCGCGGAATTCACTCACGCCGCGACACTCGCTCATGACGACGTCATTGACGAGGCACGGCTGCGCAGGCATCGCGCGACCATTAATGCGCGAGCCTCCAATAGTCGAGCCGTGCTTGCTGGAGATTTTTTACTGGCCAAAGCCCTGAAGGAAATCTCATCCGCAGAAAAACCTGAGCTCGTGGCAGGTTTGGCTTCAGTTCTCGAAGAACTCGTCTCCGGAGAGTGGCTTCAACTCGAGGCTCGTGGGATCACGCACGTTGGACTTCGTCATCTCGAAGAAGTTGCGCGTAAAAAAACGGCTAGTCTCATTTCCTGGTGCTGTACGGTGGCTCCCGTTTTGCGTGGCTGTGAGCCAGGAACCTTGCGCCGCTTTTCGATGATGGGTGAATACATCGGCATCGCGTTTCAGATGATCGATGACGTGATCGACTATCAACAAGGCGGCGAAAAACCGTTTGCTCAGGACCTGCGCGAGGGTCTGGTCAATCTGGTTACGCATCACCTCATGGATCAAAATCCGGGAATGGATTCGGAAATTGAGCGGGTGGTGGCGGAATTTCGAGCCGAAGAGGCGATGTTGGAAAGTGCGGGGTCCCCGGCAAGCGCACCCGTCACGCGGTGGCCGTGGTCATCAGAGCAGCTCGAGCGTGCTCGAGAAACGGTCCGACAGGCGGGCAACTCAAAAATTTTTGCCGCACGAGAACTCTGGGCGGAGTTGGTGCGTGA
Source organism: Bdellovibrio sp. ZAP7 (assembly GCA_945865865.1). Classification (GTDB taxonomy): domain Bacteria; phylum Bdellovibrionota; class UBA1018; order UBA1018; family UBA1018; genus CAMBEX01. Next base: position 10,995 of record CAMBEX010000026.1, on the reverse strand, counting down.
ACTTCGCCTGGATGAAAAAGCGCCATCAGTGCGAGCGATATTCGAAATTATCGAAAAGATTCCAAAGAGAACCGCCTAGTCCACGACGAGAGAAATGTCGAACGCACTGACGAAAATACCGGCATAACAAAAGTAATGAACAACTCTGACGCCCTGATCTCGATAGCCATGGATTCTCCGGATCTCACCGCTATTTTGATTTCTGGGCGCGTCATCCGGGATCAGCGGATCTTTCTCGCGTTTCCTCAAGAGGTGATCAGCGAGGCACACGAGGGTTCTGGAAAAATCATATTCAGACTTGCCGATCCAGCTCAGTGCGCGCATCCGAGTATTTTAAAACGGTGGTGGCATGCGGTGCGAGCCGGGGGTTTGAGCGCGACGGTACTTCCGCTTTTTTCGTTTTTTGTTTTTGGAATTCAATCAGGCTGGGGATGGTCTCTGCCGTTTCTTTTTACCTCAGTGCTCGGTGTGGTTGCCTTGCATCTTTCAGTGCATGCCCTGAGTGATGTCGAGGACCACTTGAGGTGTGTGGACATTCCGATGCGACGAAGCAAGAGGGGCGGCGGCACGGGCGCGCTTCAGCAGGGATGGGTCTCGGCCGGAGAGTTGCGCCGCTGGGGCTATGGGATGGCTTGTTTTGGTGTTGTGCTTGGGATTCCCGCGGTTTTGCGGGAACCCCTGATTTTGAGTTGGGTGGGACTCGGGGGACTCCTCGCGGTGCTGGGATATTCAGGCAGGCCAGTGGGTCTTAAGTACCGCGGGCTGGGCGATGTCGCGATTTTTTTGGCCTTGGGACCCGGTTTAGCAGTGGGGTTTTGCTGGGCGGTCTTTGGAACATCAGGACTCGGCGTTCTCGAACTTGGGGTTTATTTTGGAATGGCTGCAAGCGCCGTTCACCACGCGGGTAATCTTCAGGATTTTGAACAGGATTTGTCACGGGGTGTTTCGACCTTGGCGACGGTGATTGGATTTCGGAACGCTAAACTTCTCATGCCGGCACTTTATCTACTCGCCAATGTTTCGGTTGCGTGGGGCGTCTGGCAGGGATGGTTCACGGGATGGGTGGCTGTGGCCGCGCTGGTGCTGATTCCGTTTCAGTGGAGACTTTGTGCCCGTGCGCTGCAAGCGTCAGGTCCGGCCTCAGCTCTTTTGGAGTCAGTCAGGCCAGCGACGGTGGCTTTGCAGCTTGGGATGGCGGCCCTCATGGGAATCGCACTCTTGCTGGGTTGAGTCTCTTGTTTTATCAGCCAATAAATTGACTCATTTTGTGCGGCAAATTCTGACAATTGACCCAAGCACGATGGTCCGTTGTAATTGAGTCTGCATGCGTTTATCGCTCTCTCTTTGCACAGGTTTCATTTTCTCACTCTCAAGCCTCGCATGGGCGGGCCCCGATGCTCAGTGCGCGAAAAAGATCGCCAAGGTTTTCTCCACTAGCACGGCGTTCGCTCTTGAAGAGGCCCGGCAGGAGTACAATTTCCGCATTGCCAAATCGATGGGTGAAGCAGGCTCTAGAGCTGAACTCGAAGTCGAAGTGCAACGCATTGTGGAGCTCACCAAAAAGCTTTCGCCTCAGTTTCGAGATCGGGACTTTTTGGCTTTTCTGAAGTCGCAACCCGCAGTCGAGCCTAGGCGCATGAAGGGTTCCGGGTCGATCGGTGAATTTATCGCGGGACACTATCAAGCCTTTGCCGGGCCATTTACAGAAATGGAGAAGGCAAGAAAGGCGCTTCAGAACGGGACCGCCGAGTTGGTCTCTCAGCCCAAACTTTTAAAAGAACGCTGCGGAAAAAGTCGCGCCTGTTGGGATCTCGGCATTCGAAAAATTCCGGCAACTCTGCGAGAAAAATTGGCGGGTACCTGTATCGCTCGAAGTCCCATGGCGATGGCTGCATTGGGCCGCGATCTGGCGCTTACCTGGGGCGTGATGGCAACGAGTTTCATCGCGGGTGACTCGCATCAGATTCAGGATTTTCCTGCCGCTTTTTTGAGCAACTCCACGATTTGGGCGGCTATTTTCGAAGAGAAGGCTTGCAGAAAGGCCCTCTCTCGGCCCGCAGTCATCGGAAAGCCCGTGCGTTTTCTAGAGCAGCGAGGATTCAAGAAACAAACGCTGGATGCCATTCGTGATGAGGTCTCCTACCTCAAGTGGTATCCGCTGGCGGCAACGAGTCTCGTTGGCCTGAGTTATGGGATCAATGAGTTTTACGGAAAAGATCTCTCGCCCGAGGAGTACGGCATTCGTTGGGGTTTCTCGGTCGTGTACAACTCAGTGTCTGGGCCCATCCGAAGAGTGCTGGTCATGGACCCACTCTTCGTTAAGGTTTTTCCGAAGTTCGCGGGCGTAGTCGAGCAGCTCGCTAAAAATGGGCGAGTGGCAACCTGGGTGACACAAGCGTCCGCTGGTATGGTGGAGTTCTCCTTGCGACTGGGTGAGCTTGAAATTTGGAACGTCGCTAACCAAGGATTTCTAAAAACCGCGCGTGAGGTTTTTGGAATGCCGTCAGGTTCAGTCCAGGCGGCTCCAATACCGATCAAAACCGCAGAGATCCGGGCACCGGAACATCCAGAAACAGTGTCGGAACTTCCTGAAGAATTTTTTGATGATCTCGCGGGTTGTTTTGCCGGGGAAGAAGCTCTTCCTGAGTGATCAAATCGCGATCTGCGACCCCAATTCACTGACCTGATCAGGCGGAAGTTTAAAATAATCCGTCGCGGGTCGTGCGTTTCTGGACATGAGGACAAAGAGTTTCTTGCGCCACGTAGAGAGCGGTGCGTGGCCGGTGAGTAAAAACGACTCTCGACCTAGAAAAAAGCTGACGTCATCGGGGTCGAGCGGAACCCCTGCTCCAAGGCAGTAGATCAAGATCTCCGATACGTCAGGACTCTGCATATAGCCGTAAGTCGCACTGACTTTATAGATCCCGGGTCTGACCGCGGAGACTTTCACGCGGCGATCTTGCGAAACCTCAGGGTCCGTACTCGTGACGATCGAAAGCAGCAGGATTTGCTCGTGCAAGACATGATTGTGCTTGAAGTGGTGGAGCATCACGATGGGTGCGACGTTTTCGGTGAGGGTCATGAAAACGGCGGAGCCCGGCACGCGGACGGGACGCTTTCGATCCAGTTGGCCGAGAAACTGTGGCAGCGGGACAGCTTTTGAGGTCGTCGCATGAGCCATGGCATCGCGCCCCTTTTTCCAGGTGCTCATGACGAGAAACATGGCGACTCCGATCAGTACCGGGATCCAGCCTCCTTCGATAAACTTGCTGAGATTTGCGCCTAAAAAGGCCAAATCCACACCGATAAAGCCCCCGCATATGAGCGCGGTCTTCCAGCCGGGCCAGTTCCATACGTAATGGGCTAGAAGGCTTAGGAGTACGGAGGTCATCAGCATTGTTCCGGTGACCGCTAGCCCGTAGGCGGCGGCGAGATCCGAGGATCTTGGAAAAGCGATCACCAGCGCCAAGCAAACCAACATGAGGAGTTGATTGATGCGTGGGACATAGACCTGACCGCGTGTGGTGCGCGAGGTGTGGAGGATCGCAATTCGTGGAAGGTATCCAAGCTGTACGGCCTGTTGCGACAGAGAGTACGCTCCGGAGATCACCGCTTGGGACGCTACTACGGTTGCGACGGTTGCGATGAAAACCAGCGGATAGAGAAACGCGCTGGGATAAATCGATGACACCAGTCCGTAAAACGGTTGAGCCACGATCTGTGATTCGAGGGGGGTACCGAGGTGGCTTAAGATCAGAGCGCCCTGCCCGAAGTAATTGATGAGCAGTGCCGGCATGGCAAGAAAAAGCCACGCATATTGAATGGGCCGTCTTCCAAAGTGTCCCATATCCGCATAAAGCGCTTCGCCTCCCGTCACAACCAGCACCACGGCACTCAGCACCAGAAAACCGGCGCTGCCATGGCTTGCAAAAAATGCCAGCGCATGCACGGGATTGACCGCGAACAAAATCTCCGGACGTTTCAAAATCCAAGGGAGTCCCACTAAAATGAGCGACACAAACCAAAGAACGACGGCGGGACCAAAGATGGCGCCGAGTTTGGCGGTTCCTTTCTTTTGGACCCAAAAAAGAGTGAGCAAAATCACAATGGTCACTGGGAGGACGACGGGCTCAAAAGCTGGAGTTGCGACCGCTAGGCCCTCGACCGCGCTCAGCACCGAAATAGCCGGAGTAATTGCGCCGTCGCCATACAGAAGTGCCGCTCCGATGAGTCCCGCAAAGAGACAAAGGGGCTTGGCCAATCCGGGCTGTGTTTTTCGAAACGCCTGGGTCAGTAAGGCCATGAGCGCCATCGTGCCGCCCTCTCCCTTGTTGTCGGCCCTGAGAACGACCACCAAGTATTTGAAAGTGATCACCAAGGTCAGTGACCAAAAAATCAAAGAGAGGACGCCAAACACATTTGGGGCGTTGAGCGCGATCCCATGGCTCGGTGAAAAGCACTCTCGGAGCGCGTAAAGGGGCGAGGTTCCGATGTCTCCAAAGACCACGCCGATCGCGCCAATGATCAGTGAAAGTGCGCCTTGGTTGCCGAGGGTTTTTCTATTTTCAGGATCAGTCGCCGAACCCATGATCCAACAAATCGCCCTGATGGCCGAGTTATTCAACTTCAATTATGTAATGCACCGCCGTGGGCGCGGCGGGTAATTGAGATAGCGCATGGAGTTGCATTGAGGTACGGTCGCGTCACATCCTATGAGTCGCCTTGAATTTCGATTAGAAGCGGTGGCGAGCGGTTCTCGAGCCCGCGCCACGACTTTTCGCACCTTGCATAATGAGGTGCGCACACCGGTGTTTATGCCGGTCGCTACTGTTGCCGCCGTGCGCGGCGGAGTGAGTTTTGATGTACTCGAGGCCTCCGGATCGCAGGTCTTGCTCGCCAATACGTACCATCTTTTGCTTCGGCCAGGCCCTGAGGTCTTCAAACATTTTGGAGGCATTCACGGTTTCAATCGTTGGAAAAAATCTTTTTTGACGGACTCAGGCGGGTTCCAGATTTTTTCTCTCCCAGGGTCGCGGCAGATGGGCGAAGAGGGCGCGATCTTTAGAAGTTACGTCGACGGCCAAAAAATTTTACTGACCCCTGAGGTCAGCATCGAAACGCAAAAGGCGATTGGCAGCGACATCATGATGGTTCTCGATCAGTGTGTTCCGTCGACCAGTGAACACGCAGTGGCTGAGCAGGCCATGCACCTCACGCATCGCTGGGCCAAGCGTAGCCTTGCCGCGCGCGGCGATTCGCCGCAATCCATGTTCGCGATTGTTCAAGGAGCTTGCTTTACGGATCTTCGAAAACAGAGCGCGGACTTTTTGACTCAACTCCCGTTTGATGGCTTTGCAATTGGTGGCCTTGCGGTAGGTGAGACGCGCGATCTGCGCGAGGAGTACACGGCGCTTTCGGCCGATCTTTTGCCTAAAAATCTTCCGCGTTACCTGATGGGGGTGGGCACGCCGATCGATCTTTTAGAGGCGGTCCATCGCGGAGTGGACATGTTTGATTGCATCTTGCCGACGGCGCTCGCCCAGCAAGGAGTGGCCTTTACGTCGCGCGGCCGACTGGACCTCAGGCGTGGAATTTACAAGTTTGCAAACGAAGTTCTCGATCCTGCTTGTCCCTGTCCTACGTGCGCGAGTTATTCGAGAGGTTATCTCCACCACCTACACAAGGCGCGCGAGGTGTTGGGTTGGCAGCTCCTAGGTGCGCACAACCTGTATTTCTATCACGCGCTTATGGCGCAGATGCGCGCCCATATCTTAAATGACACTTTTGCCGGCTTTTACGCGCGATCCAAGCCACTTTTGGAAATGGCTGATGAGGACAATCCGGTCAATCGTCCGCGGATCCGAAAGCGTCGCAATCGAAAAGCACCGATGACTCTCGGGCGGTATGAGGTGCTCACGAGCGAGCATGGCTTCGCAAGCATTCGCCAAAAGGATTCGGGCGAGGTCATGCATTCGGTCAATGATCCCAATGCCGAGGCGCGCGCTCTCTATGTCGAGCAGTCGCAACTTCGCACGAAACTGGCAGAAAATTCACCCCTCACCATTTGGGATGTGGGACTGGGCGCGGCTCACAATGCGATGGCCGCGATTCATGCGTGTGAGTTAGCTGAATCAAAAACTCTGCATGGCGCTGAGATCGTCAGCTTCGAGAATGATTTGGATTCGTTGCGCCTGGCGATTCAGCATCCCTTTAGCTTCTCCCATTTGCGGCATTCTGCGCCGCATTTGCTGATGGAAGAGGGTTCGTGGAGATCGAAGAAAACAAATTTGAGCTGGAAGCTTTTGGAAGGCGATTTTCTCGCGCATTTAGAGGGCGCGCCGGCGCCAGACCTGATCTTTTTTGACCCGTTTTCGTACAAGACGGACTCCGTGCTTTGGACCGTGGAGTGCTTTACCCGGATTTTCAAGCGTTGCGAGGGACGCGCGGTTGAGCTCTTTACCTATTCGAACTCGACTGCGGTGAGATCCGCACTTTTGGCCGCTGGATTTTTCGTCGCGCGCGGGGTGGGGACTGGCCCGAAAGCCGACACGACGATTGCGTTAACTCCGCAAGCGGTCCACGCGCGTAAAGACCTAGAGCTTTTGTCCGATGAGTGGCTCGCAAAATGGGAGCGAAGCGGAGCCAAGTTTCCGTCTTGTGTGGAGCCCGCCGATCAGCTGCGTTTTGCTTCTCTCATCCGCGGCCACACTCAGTTTCAAAAGGGCGAATAGTCAGCGCGATCAGCCGCCGTCGCACAAATCCCAGCAGGCTATCGCCTGGGGAGTTCTTTTTTGAGCGACGCCAAAGCAGCAAACGGATTGTTGAATGCCTGCTTGGGGGCGACCGGTTTTGCAGGTCTGGACTGCATAGATGGAGCACTGCCAGGGCGAGCATGATGTCCTGCGCCTACCGGACTGATCGGGCTCGGGGCGCCGCTAGGTTTTAGGTTTGTGCTGGCGCCCGCGTGTTTTTCAGAGGGTCTGCGCGGCGCACGTTCGCGATCGGATTTGTGTTTTTCGCCGCCTTTTTCGAGCCCTTTCATTGAAAGGGCGATTTGAGTTTTCTCGAGGTTGACCTCGAGCACGCGAACCTGGACACGGTCTCCGGGGTTCACGGCCTCGCGCGGGTCTTTTACAAAGCGGTCGCTGAGCTGAGAGATGTGAACCAGTCCGTCTTGATGCACGCCAATATCTACGAAGGCGCCAAAATTTGTGACGTTTGTCACGATTCCAGGACACATCATTCCGAGTTCAAGATCCTTGAGTTCATGAATGTCATCCCGAAATTGAAACGCGACAAATTCTTCGCGCGGATCGCGGCCGGGTTTTGAGAGTTCCGCGACGATATCCTTAAGGGTAAATTCACCCACCTCATCCAATAAGGCGGAGTCTTTCTTGAGAAGTTGAGCGCCCGATCCCAGAAGCTCACGCACGCTCTTGCCAAGTCGTACCGCTGACTTTTCAAGTACTGTGTAACGTTCGGGGTGCACACCCGTATTGTCGAGGGGGTCGGATGCTTCCGGAATCCGCAAAAATCCTGCGCACTGTTCATAAGCCTTTCCGCTCAAGCGCGGGACATCCAGGAGTGTGGTTCTCGACTTAAATAGTCCCTGTTTATCGCGGAAGGCGACGATGCCCTTGGCGAGCGAAGGTCCAATTCCAGAGACATGCGAGAGCAGGTGATAGGACGCGGTATTGAGATTGACACCCACGGAGTTCACGCAGGAGTCGACCACGCGATCGAGGCTCTTTTTGAGTGCGTGCGGCGAAACGTCATGTTGATACTGGCCGACACCGATGCTTTTTGGGTCAACTTTGACAAGTTCAGCAAGCGGGTCCTGAAGCCTGCGGGCAATTGAGATCGCGCCACGAATAGTGAGGTCCAGCTCCGGAAACTCTTCGCGCGCGACATCGCTTGCGCTGTAGACGCTCGCCCCGGATTCGCTCACCATGACCACGGGAATCGAGAGACCTGCCGACTTCATGACTGCCCGCAAAAATACCTCGGTCTCACGTCCGGCGGTCCCGTTGCCAACAGCAATCGCGCGGATGTTTCCGGTGCCTACAACGTTGGTGACGAGTGCGGTGGCTTTGGCTTTTTCGCTCTCGCTCTGTAAGTGAATGACGGTACTTGCGATGTACTTTCCGGAGTCGTCCACGACTGCGATTTTGCAGCCCGTGCGGATTCCTGGGTCCACTCCGAGCACGGCCTTAGGTCCATAGGGAGACGCCAGCAATAAGGTACGCACGTTTTCGGCAAACACGGAGATCGCCGTTTCGTCGGCAATCTCGCGCAGCATCTTATGCACTTCGTTTTCGATGCTGGGGATGACGTACGCTTTAAGCGACATTTTTGCGGCTTTTAGCAAGACGGCCGCGCCTTCAAAGTCAGGTACGCTGCAGGCTTCGCCTTCAAACGCGTGGAGCAGCTCTCGTTCAAACTCCGTGTCGGTTGGGGTGCCACCGATGTTCAGAGAAAGCTCCTGCTCAGTCCAGCCGCGGCGAATCGCCAGATAACGGTGAGTAGCCTGCGGTTGTTTGAGTGACGAAACGGTTTCATTGAATTCAAAATAATTTTCAAATTTGCTGTTGGGTTTGGCCTTGGGGCCTTTACCCGTAGTGAGCGCGCCTTTTTCAAAATAGCGCGTGCGCACGAGCTGTCGGAGCTCCTGCTTTTCGGAGAGGCGCTCGATCAGGATGTCCTGCGCACCTTCAATTGCTTTTGTAGAATCCAGAATTCCTTTTTCTTCATTCTTGAAAGTAAAAGCCCAAAGCTCGAGCGTTTGCCCGGGCTGCGCTTTCTCGGTGCCGTGCCCGCAGTTCCAGAGCCATTCGGCCAGGCGTTCAAGGCCTGCCTCGCGCGCAAGTCCTGCTTTGGTTTTTCTTTTTTGCTTATACGGAAGGTAAATGTCCTCGAGGATCTCGAGGTCAAAGCAGGCCAGGATTTTCTCTTTGAGTTCAGGAGTGAGTTTTTTTTGAACTTCGATTTCTTGAACGATGTGAGCCTGACGTTGCAGGACTTTGTCCCAGGTTTCCTTGGCGTCAATCACCGTTTGAATGGCGACTTCGTCGAGATTGCCGGTCTGCTCTTTTCGATAGCGGGCGATAAACGGAAGGGTCGCTCCCTCGGCGGTGAGCCTGAGGACGGCATCCGCCGACCGGGTCGAAATGGTGGAATGGGCAACCTGAAACCAGCTTTCAAAAGTCATCGGGAGAATTTAAGGGATAGTTTTTCCGGCTGCAAGAGAAGAGCTGTGGCGCGTGTCGCCGATTGGGATATAGGGGGGGCATGAAGGTGCGTGTTTTTGGGGTTCGGGAGTTTCCGGGGATGGGCCTAATTCTGGGGCTTTTTGCTCTGGCATTTGTCGTGTTTTTTCCGGTTCTGCTTTTGGTGATTGCCGCGGGGATGTTGGTTTCCGGCCTTTTGGCTCGGTTTTTAGGACTTTTTATCAAGCGTCCCAGGGCAATTGCGGGTCCCCACCTCGGTTTTTCTTGGCAACAGGGAAATGCCGCTTGGCAGCGTGAAACCCCTTCTCGGGGCCAGGAGTTCGGCGCTCGTGAAGTCAAAGACGTGGTCGCCGAAGTTCAAGACGTACCCCGCCAAAAATAAAAACCGCCTTGTGCCCTGTCACAAAATGACCGAGCCTTCGTAATACAGGACTGTTCATTAAATAGTTTAACCCCGAGGTCTCTCGATTGAATGCGAAGGGACCCATGAGGAGATTTCAAGATGCGTCAAATTTTTGCTGCCTTATTGGCTCTTTCGTCCCTGACTTTGGCTCCTGCCGCATTTGCGGGTCATGATTGCAGCTGCAAGAAAGAATGCGCCGCCAAGTGCGAAACCGGAAAGTCCAAGGACTGCGCCTGCAAAACTTGTGGCAAAACCCACAAGTGCGGTCATGAAAAGACTCACGTCGAAGGCGATGCGACCCACGGCGAAGAAGCTCACAAGCACTAAGAGTTTTAAGCTTTGTTGATTTGAAAAATGCCCTGACCGCTGATTGGCGGTTGGGGCATTTTGTTTTTGGGCAGGAGAAGGTCGGGAGTAATTTCAGGTTGACCCGACAAAACTCCGGAGTAATTTCAGGTTGACCTGAAATTACTCCTGTCGTAAAATTACCCTATGAGCCATAAGGCGCGCTATCTGTCGCACCATGTAGAGGCGGACTTAAAAAAGAAAATGGTCTTTCTTGGCGGGCCGCGACAGGTCGGCAAGACGACCTTGTCGCTTTCGCTGCTCAATGGGGGTGGAAAAAAGCACCCTGCCTATTTCAATTGGGATTTTCCGGTCAAAAGAAAAGCTATACTCGCAGGTGAGCTGCCTTCGGATCAGCCGCTTTTTGTCCTGGATGAGATTCATAAATACCGGCATTGGAGAAATCTGGTCAAAGGGATTTACGATCACTATTCCGACGAGCATCGCATCCTGGTGACGGGTTCCGCTCGGTTGGACTACTATCGTCGCGGCGGCGATTCGCTCTTGGGCCGATATCACTACCTTCGCTTGCACCCATTCACGCTTCCCGAACTCAGGGTTTTTCAGCCCTCTGATCTTAAGACATTGCTTGAGTTTGGAGGATTCCCCGAGCCCTTGTTTTCTCAGAACAAGCGCGAGTGGAAGCGTTGGATGATGGAGCGAAAAGTTCGACTGGTACAGGAGGATCTGAGAAGCCTAGAGAACGTCCGCGAAATCTCACAACTCGAGCACTTGATGATGTTGCTCCCTGAAAAAGTTGGATCGGTCTTGTCCATTCGTTCGCTCGTCGGAGATGTGCAAGCGTCCCATGAGGCTGTTTCCCGATGGATTGGGATCCTCGAAAATCTCTATTACTGCTTTCGAGTGAGTCCCTACGGTCTCCCGCGCACCAAGGCGGTCAAGAAGGAGCAAAAGCTTTACCTGTGGGATTGGTCCGAGCTCAAAGATCCGGCATCGCGCCTCGAAAATCTCGTCGCTTCCCAACTTCTCAAATTCTGCCATCTTCGACAGGACACGGAA
>CAMBEX010000025.1 GCA_945865865.1 Bdellovibrio sp. ZAP7 | reverse complement strand
AAACTGCTCGGGGGCATCCATGTCACCAGGCTGTACGTAAAATCCGGGTTCGATCGTGAGAACCATTCCGGGCTGAAGTTCACGGGGCTCACCGTTTTTGAGATAGAGTCCCACATCGTGCACGTCCATCCCAAGCCAATGGCTGGTGTTGTGTGGATAAAAGCGACGATACGCGGCGTTTTGAACCAGCTCGTCACGCTTTCCTGACATCAGCCCAAGCGACAGCATTCCATCAGTCAATACTTCGCAAACTCGCTTGTGAATTTCCGGAATTTTTCCACCCGGTTTTGCCATCGAGATGGCTTCTTTTTGAGTCTTGAGCACTAAGTCGTAGATCTTGGCTTGCCCGTCGGTAAAACCCTTGCCGACCGGAAAACAGCGAGTGATGTCAGACGTGTAGTAATCAAACTCTCCCCCCGCATCGATGAGCAACAGGTCACCGTCTTTGAGGGTTTCGTTGTTGGCCCGGTAGTGCAGGCAGGTCGCATTTTTTCCGCCGGCAATAATGCTTCCGTAGCCCACGCGCTGACATCCGTTTTTGCGAAGCAGATAATCCACGAGCGCTTCGACCTCGAACTCGTTCATTCCGGGTCGAACTTCTTTCATCAGCGTCTTGTGTGCTTGCGCCGTAATCTGGCAGGCCTTCCGCATAAGAGCGATCTCTTCGGGACTTTTGAACAAGCGCATCTCACCGACGGCTTCGTTGGGATCCAGAATCGGAGCCAACGCTTTTCCGCTACGCCCCAGACTTCTGCGATAAGTCTCCACCGCCGAAAGCACCCGTCGATCAGTGGTCTCACTCACGCCCAGGCGATAAAAAATCCGGTCACTGCCCTTGAGAAGCGCGGGAAGTTTTTGGTCGAACTCGTCAATGACATGGGCTTCGTCAGCACCGAAAACTTTCTGAGCGCCCTCAACGCCGTAGCGTTCGCCTTCCCACATTTCTTTCTCAGCGTCGCGTTTGCGGACAAAAAGCGTCATTCGGTGTGAACCCGCGCCCGAAGCAGGCGACAAAACCAAAAAGGACTCAGGCTCGTCAAAACCGGACAGGTAAAAAAAGTTACTCTCTTGTCGAAATGGGTAATGGACGTCCGGATTGCGAAGCACTTCAGCGTTCGCTGGAAAAACAAAGACCGAACCGGGATGGGTCTTCATGAGAGCATCACGCCGTGCCTTGAAATACGAGGGTACCTGTGAGAGCAGCATAGGCCCGGACCCTAACATGAATCCTGCACACGACAAACTTCACTGCCCAAAGGGCATCATTTTTGATCTCGACGGAACCCTGGTGGACTCACTCTCACTGACGTTTGAGGCCTTTAACCACGGCATCGTCCACTGCGGGAGCCGACCTCACACCCCCGATGAAATCACCGCCTATTTCGGCACCGGTGAGGACCGAATTTTCGCAAAGCTTGTCGGGGAAGACCGCGCCCACGAAGCCTACACTGCCTACAGTGACTACCTGGATGAACATATGGGCAGGATTCCGCTGCATGCGGAAGTCTCAGAGCTATTGGACGCCCTCAGGAACCGCAGTATTCCTATTTCAATTGTCACGGGCAGAAGCTGGAACACCACCGAACTCATCTTGAAACACCACGAACTCCTCGATCGCTTTGTCACAGTCATCGCCAATGACCATGTCAGCAGACCAAAACCTGCGCCTGAAGGGATTTTACTGGCGCTCTCGCGAATGGGACTCAAGCCCGAAGAAGCGTTTTATGTGGGTGATTCCACCGTCGACATCCTGGCAGCACGCGCAGCCGGGTCGCGAAGCGTGGCGGCCCTCTGGGATTTTCTTGCGAATCAGGACACGCTCGAAGCGCACTCCCCTCATCGTTCGGCCGCAAGCCCGTCAGAGGTTCTATCGATCTGGAACGAATGGACTACTCAAGTCTAAATCAGACTAAGCCTTCAGCACGCCGCGCGTAATCTGATCCCGCTCGATCGCCTCAAAAAGCGCCTGAAAATTACCTTCGCCAAAGCCGCGATTGCCCTTGCGCTGAATGAATTCAAAAAAGAACGGGCCCAGGATTTCCTGTGAAAAAATCTGCAGCAAATAGCCCGTCTGATCTCCGTCCAAAAGAATGCCTAGTTCCTCAAGCTCAGTGATCTTTTCGGTCACGCCCGGAACGCGAGTCGGCACCGCCTCATAATACGTGTGCGGAACTTCCAAGAACTTGAACTGGCCTCTTCGCAAAAGCCGGAGCGACTGCATCAGATCCACGCACTCAAGCGCCAGATGCTGCACGCCCGGACCCTTCATGCGATTGACAAATTCTTGCACCTGACTCTCAGGCTCTGTTGCCTCATTGATGGGGACGATTACCTTGCCGTCTTCGGACTGGACGACATCAGAAATCAACCCGGTGCGGCCAGTCTTGATTTTGAAATGGCGGCTCACGACGAAACCGAAAACGTTTTTGTACCACTCCACCCAAGTCTTCATCTCTCCGATGCCAACGTTATTGGTGAGGTGGTCGATCCTCTGGATTCCAAACGGTGACGGGCTCTCGAGCCGCGAAACGACGAGCGCTTCGTCAAAAAGAGCGGGCCCTTGCGCGCCTGACGGGGCTTTTCGCTCCATAAATGCGTAGCGAACAGCAGCCGGAGTCCAGACTTCGGCTCGAACAACGCTACCCTCGGCACTTTCAAACTTTTTAGGCGCCATCGCAGGTTTAGCGCCCCGCTTGACGGCCTGATCAAATGCAGTTGTGGCGTTTGCAACGTCAAGAGCCAACACGCAAACACCCTCGGCCTGGTTTCGAAGAAACTTGATGGACTCTTGCGTTTCGGCAGCGGGACTACCATCCGACTGAGTCAAAAGAATGCGAACCAAACCTTGCGCGTAAAGCACTGACTTGAGCCCGCGGTCGGCAAGATGGCGCTGACCTATTTTTTCAAAACCCATCCGCTCGTAAATCGATCCACGTTCGGCGATGTCATTGACCGCATACTCGACGTGATCAAATCCCTGGTTTTGGATCTTCATAGAATCTCCGTAGCGACTAGTTGAGGGTTCGAGACTCACTGCCTAAGTTTGAAGCAGTGGTCGCATCCGTCAGGGATCGCGCCGTTTCCTCAACTGCGCTCAGAAACCTCGACTGCTTCTCAGCGTCCATATAGGTGTAGCCGTGCAGAACTTCTTCGTAGAAGTTTTGAAGCTCGACTCCTTCTTTGGGTTTGAGCACACCTTCGCGCACCTTCGCATCAATTTGTTCTTTCACGCGCTTCTCGAGATCCGTGGCGCTGTATTGAATCCAAGACAGAACGCCCGCGATATTGTTACCCTTGATGACTTCTTCAATGTAGTAACCGCCCGGTTCAGTCTCGTCCAAAAACACATGCACTTCGTTGACGCGTCCAAAGAGGTTGTGAAGATCGCCCATGATGTCCTGATAGGCCCCCATCAAAAAGAAACCCAGGTAATAAGGCTCCTGTCCCTTGAGGCTATGCAGCGGGAGCGTCTCTTTGATGTCGCGAAGGTCGATGAACTTACAGACCTTGCCGTCCGAATCGCAGGTGATGTCCACGAGAGTGGAATTACGCGTGGGTTCTTCATCATGGCGATGGATCGGCACAATCGGAAACAGATGCTGAATCGCCCAATGGTCGGGCATCGACTGAAAAAGCGAAAAGTTGCAGAGATACTGGTCCGCCAGGTGTTTACTGAGCGCTTCGACTTCATCCGGAACGTATTTCAGGCCCTGGGCGTTACGATGAATGACCTTGCAGATTTGCCAGAACAGGTGCTCGACCTTGGCTTTGTCTTCGAGCGATAGAAATCCCAGCTTGAACATGCTGAGTGCTTCTTCTTTTCGCTGAATGGCATCGTGAAAATGCTCCAAAATATTTTTGTGAGAAAGGTTTTGCGAGAGATAGCGCATCTCCTTGACCACATCGTCTTCGTCCGTGGTTTCCTGCATCTCGGCCGGCGTGGACCCCACTTCGGACGTTCCAAACACGTTGATAATCAGCACCGAGTGGTGCGCCACGAGCGCACGGCCGCTTTCGGAAACAATGTTGGGGACCGGGACCTCTTCAGATTCGCAGATTTCCTTGATCGAATAGACGACGTCGCTCACATATTCCTGAAGCGAGTAGTTGATCGAACTGTCAAAACTCGTGCGCGAGCCGTCGTAATCCACGCCCAGCCCGCCGCCCACATCGAGAAATTCGACGTTGATGTTCATTTTTCTGAGCTTCGAATAGATCCGCGCACCTTCTTTGACGGCGTCCTTGATCGTTCGAATATTGGTGACTTGAGAACCAATATGAAAATGCAAAAGCTTGAAGCTTTCGGACAGGCCTTCTCGGCGAAGAACGTTGACCGCATGAAGAAGCTCAGAGGTGGTCAGACCAAATTTTGCGGCCTCGCCGGAACTGGATTCCCACTTGCCGCTGCCTTTTGTATAGAGCTTCGTGCGAATTCCGATCAGCGGAGTGACGCCCAGCTCGCGCGCCACTGCAATAATTTGATAGAGTTCAGTGAGTTTCTCAACAACGATAATGACGCGCTTTCCGAGCTTGTTGCCCATGAGCGCTGTCTTGATAAACGCATAATCCTTGTAGCCGTTGCAGATCACCAAAGAATCCGGGCTGGTGTTCATCGCAATCACGGCAGTGAGTTCAGCTTTGGAACCCGCTTCAAGACCAAAGTCATAAGGGCGGCCAGCGTCGATAATCTCTTCGACAACCTCGCGCATCTGATTGACTTTGATCGGATAGACGCCCTGATATTTTCCGGCGTAACCAAATTCCGCGATCGATTTGCGGAACGCTTCATTCAACGCGACGACGCGGTGGCGGATGATATCCTGAAAGCGAATCAAGACCGGCATTCCCAGTCCCTGCGAACGAATCTCTTCGACGACAGAACTGAGATTGACTCCTGGGCCTTCACCCCGGCGAGGGTGAACCGTCAGGTTTCCAGTGGGGTTGATGCTAAAGTACTGATCACCCCAGTTCTCGATATTGTAAAGCTTGAGAGAATCAGAAACGCTCCAAGTCCGCATGCCGTCTCACACTCCTATAATCAGTAACGAATTGGGGTCGGATTACCACCCATGACGCCACGCTGCAATATGCATTACAGGGGGTTCAATCCACAGGCCCTTGCGGCCGGGATTGTTCAAAAATTGCAGGACTGTAAGCCGGGTTCTGTCTTCACAAGCGACGGCAAGCCGTACGCTCGTGGATGCGACCATTCCTCTAGGATGAGCGTTACCACTCACCTCAAGCAGCCTTACCCGGAGGCAGATCAAGCAGACCGTTGCCTCCCTATTTGGCCTTGCTCCAGGTAGGGTTTGCCGTGCCGTTTTCGTCACCGAAAACGCGGTGGGCTCTTACCCCACCCTTTCGCCCTTACCGCGCCCCCGAAGGGACGAGGCGGTTTGCTTTCTGTTGCACTGTCCGTCACCCGTTCTTCACAAAACGGGTGCCTGGCCGTTAGCCAGTACCTTTGCTTATGGAGCCCGGACTTTCCTCCCGCTCATGGCCGAAGCCACAAGCCAGCGGTCGCCCGTCCTGCGGGGCGGTCTTAACCTGTTATTCAGGGCAATAGCTAGCCCGGATTCCTAGCTGCTGGACTTTGCATCGGAAGCTCCCAGGAAAATTCGCATGCAGCTTGGACACGGAAGCAGCTCCAGAGCTTTTTGAAGCTGAATATAAAGCTGCGGAGGTACCGCCATATTGCAGCCCGAACAACGACCTCCCGTGGCATAGACCGCACCCAGCCCTGCACGCGCGCCCCGAACCCGATCATACTGAGTGACAATGCGCTTCTCAATTTGAGTGGCAAAAGGCTGCCGTTGTTGATCAAGCTCCGCCATCTGCTGATCGATTTTTGCGATTTCGGCGGTCAATTCGGCTGATTTCGCAGTGCACTCGGCCTGCAGTTTTTCGAACTCAGAACTGCGCTTAGCAAGCTCCTCAGAAGCCGTCTTAAACTCTCCAGAAAACCTGAGAAATTGCCCCGCCAAGACGACCTCAACTTTTCTGAGTTGCTCCAGCTCCTTGGTTGCTGCCTGATACTGATGACCATCGGCAACCGATTCGAGCTTTGCAGCCGCACGAGTCAAACGATCCTGATTAAGCTCCTGGCCGGCGCGCGTCTCGCGGTCCTGCTTTTCAAGCGTCGCCACGATCTGCGACTGAGCCGCCACGCCCGACTGGAGCTTGCTGAGTCGATCCGCACGCTCCTTGTTTTGAGCGGGATGTCCCAGCTTCAATTTTTTAAGGTGCTCAATCTTGAGGTCGACTTCCTGAAGTCGACCCAGTGCTTGAAGCTGCTGCTGTAGGGGCAAAGGACTCACGATATTCTCCATTCCATCTATTTAATAAAAACCATTCGCTGTTCGGGCTGGTGAAGCGCGACTGCTTCGATACCGGAAGCCCTTGCCCACTCGGACATCGTCAAAATAAAAAAGCGCTCACTCTCACGATGCCCGAGCTCCATGACCGACATTCCGCGCCTGCGACTTCCCAATGCGTCGTGGTACCCGGCCTCACCCGTGATAAAAACGTCACACCCCACGGCAGAGGCCGCCGAGAGAAACGAACTTCCTTTTCCGGCCACAAAACCCACCCGCTTGACTTTATTTGCGGCGGCCTTTTTTGAGCCCCGCGTTTGTGCTTCCGTCAGTAGGAGTCCAGGAATTTGAAATAGATTTTGAACTTTTTTTCCAAGCTCCCTCAGCGTGAGTGGCTTGTGCAAATCTCCCCAAAATCCGTAGCCTAGCCCGAAAGCCAATCCGTGAGGTAAAGCGGCTTGTTCGAGCGAATAAAGATCATAGGCGACCTCCTCGTAGGGATGCGCCTCCAAGAGTTTCGAAATCACGCGTTTTTCAATTCCGCGCGGAAAAATCGTCTCGAGACGAACCTCTTGCACGCTCTCCAACTGACCTGGCTTGCCCAAAAAAGGATGCGTTCCGTCGCGACCCCTGAATCTACCCTCGCCCTCGACTCCAAAAGTACAGGTGTCGTAGTTTCCCACACCGCCTGCATCCGCATCAGCCAGCGCAAGACGAACCGCATTGACATGGGTCTTAGGGACAAACACGACGAGCTTCATGAGCGACTCAGTCGGGTGATCAATAAGACGGCCCTTGGGAGTCACCCCGAGACCCTGCGAAACTTTATCAACGACCTCGAGCGCACAGCGGTCAAAATTGGTGTGGTGAGCTGCAACGGCAACGCCTGCACGAATGGCTTCAAAAACGAGAGAAGGCGCGGTGACTTTAGCAAGGCCCCTTTGTTTCGGAAAAATACACGGATGATGAGTGAAGATCAGGCGAAACTTCTTGGCGACGGCCGTCTCGATCGCCTCACGCGTGAGATCCACGGAAACAACGGCTCCGCGAGTCTTCCACGAGGAATCACCCGCAAGAAGCCCCACATTGTCCCAGCTTTCGGCCGTGCCCATTGGGGCGCGTGCCTCAATCTGGCTTAGGATATCCGAAATCAGTTTTTCACTACGGGAAGACCTGCCTGCTGCCACGCTCTAAACCCTCCGGCCACATTGACTGCGTCTTTGAACCCCAGATAACTCAGTGTCTTAACGGCCATACCACTTCTTAGTCCTGACAGGCAGGAACAATAAATTCGACTCGCACGAGAAATTTGCTCCCAATGCATCGCCAGCTCTGAGAGCGGAATGTTTCGAGCGCCCTTCATGTGTCCCGCCGCATACTCATCGGGCTCGCGAACATCAATGAACTCCGTCCCGGAGGCGGCTTCGTCCAGTTTGTGCCGGTACTTTTCGGCCTTGATCTCCGCCGAACCTCGGGGAGCAACGGGAGCCATCGCACACGAAGTTCCGGCCACCGTTCCGTTGCCAGCGAGAGGAGCACTCTCGGGTTTCGCAGCTCGATTGAAAACAAGGCAGTGCTTGACCTCCTCACTTTCAATCTGAATAGACTCGGACGACTTCAGCCGCTCAAACTCCTCTCGGGAGGTCATCTTGAGGTGACGGTTACTCGACTTTTCTATTCCGATTGTAGAAAAAAGAATCCCCCCATAGTCATGACCAGGAAACACGACGGTCGTGGCTGGAAGCTCCGAGAGTGTTCCGATGAGCGAATCCCAAAGTTTCGTTGGATCGGAACCGTTGAAATCCGTCCTGCCGGATCCGCCAATCAAAAGCGTGTCACCCGTGAACACCATGGTGGCCGCACCCGGCTGATCACCCTCAAGCAAGAGCGAAATTCCATCGGGAGTGTGCCCGGGGGTTTCCAAAACATTCAGTCTCAATGCCCCGAAGGCAATCTTGTCGCCAGCGCTGAGCTTGCGGGTAGGCCGCTCACATTGAGTGTGGATCGACATCCCGATCTCACTACCAAACCTGTCTCTAAAAAGATGGGATGCCGAATAGTGATCCGCGTGGGTGTGGCTATCCACAACCATAACCACCTTGAGTCCGTTATCGGAAAGATAGACGCAATAGTCGTCAAAGAGCGCAAAATGCGGATCAATCAAAACCGCCTCACGCGCTAAACGATCAAAGACACAGTATGAAATACAACCCTCGGCTCGAAAAAACTTAAGACCTATTTTCGCCGAAACCGGCACGGGGGCTGTCTTCATTCGGGAAATAAATAGAAGCCCGCTTCAAGAGTCAATGAAGAACGGCTGGCCGGATCAGGCATAGCGATTGCGGTACGGATTAGAACAAGAGGTGGCCCATGCTCTTTCTCTTTCAAAATCGATTTGAAGCGGGCCGCGGACTGGCCGAAAAGCTGGCCTCTTTGCAAATTGAACGCCCTGTCATTGTTGCTATCGCGCGAGGGGGGGTGGCAGTTGGAAGCGAAGTCGCTCGAGCCTTAAAGGCTGAGTTCGAAATCCTGGTCGTGCATGCGTCCCGTGAAATCCGCCAACCGCTCCACGATTACAGGCCGCGGACTCCCCTTTCGATCCTTGGTCGAACCGTAATACTTGTGGACGATGGCTTAGACACGGGTTCCACCGCACTCGCGGGGGTTCACACTCTTCGCCAAAGGGGCGCTAAAAAAATCATCGTGGCTGCACCGATCTGCTCAAGGAAGGCCGTACAGGCGATCCAGGCAGAGGTGGACGAAGTCATCTACCTCGAAAGCCTGGAGGCGTTTGGCTCCGTTGAGGCTTGGTATGAGCACTTCAATCCCATCACGGATGAGGAAGTCGCTCGACTTCTGAACTACGCCGCCCGCGCAACCTCTCCTCCGACAAAAACTCTATGAGGCTCGAGTCACCTCATCGAATGAACGGTCGGATAGAATCGCTCGTCCATTTTCGAACAGTAGGAATAGAGTGCAACCTTGCCCGCAGTGGCCAACTGAGACTCGACCTTCACGATTGCGGACTGGCATTCTCCCTCGGTGGCTTTGGCCAAGCCCGAGTACATCTCCAACTTGGAAGAAATAGCACCATCCAAATACGCGATGAATTGGCTGAAACTGTCACCGCTTGCGGCGCAATAGGTCTGCAGTACCGTAATTCCATTTTGCGTAAACTTCTGAGCGACCGCTGCCAAGTCAGCGTCACAAAGGGTGCGGGTTTCAAGCACCTTTCCGCCAACACTGGCCAAGGTCTGGTCCAAGGGTCCGGCGTAGAAGATCTCAGCCTTATGAATAATTTTCTCTTCTGGATATCCTGAAACGTAGGCCTGACACATCGACAGGAGTGGGCCCATATTGTTTTTTCTAAACTTCCCTTCAAGCTCAATCACGTAGATCACGCACTCGGTGGCCTTTTCGAAATGCTGCCCCTCGGAATACGTATTAATGAACCGGGAGGAGTTGCGGACATATTCAATCTTAAGAGTCGCACTCTCCTGGGAGCCCGAACAAGTTGATGAGATGACATTGAACGAAACGGCTTCAAAATTTCTGACGGCCTCTGGCAGGGCATTCGTGCACGACGCTAGGCCTTCCATATCCATCACAGTCTTCTCGACATCCTTGCCGAATCCATGCTTGTAATCCACGGCAACTGCTTTGCCACCCATCATCGCATCCACGCACGAACCATCCATCACTATCAGGCCAGCGCGCTCCATTGCAGCCATTGCGTGCCCCAACTCCTGAATGCAGGATGCTTCCGCACCGTCTCCAGTGAAGACTTGGCCATAGTAACGGCTCTGAAAAAGGTAATCCGAGGACGGCTCGTCGATCGGCCCGTCAGGCGGCTCGTCTGCATGAGCTCCGGTGACCGTCGCTGCGATACAAGACACTCCGAACAACAGCGCCCAGATAAATTTTTGAACCTGCCACTTGCTGCCTTTATTGATCACAGTGTCCCCCTTTTGGTGATTGGCCGGGAATGATTGGCCGGACAATCGACCCCAAGCTAACCCCGCTGGCCATAGGCGGCAACAGGGATTTCTTTGCGGTTTGACATTCTCAAACTCGCCGCGTTAATCAGTCTAGATGATGATGAAACTGAGCGGAAAAAAGGACGTTTTACTACCCTTGCTGAGTTTCCTTGTCGGGGTGTCCTGGGCATTGAGTCCGCAAGTTTCGGGTGCTGCCACTCCCGCTTTTAATGACCACCGCGCCCTGGATCAAAAAATTTGCGCCGAAATCGTCGACCAAGTTTCACAAGAAAGCGATCTCGACCGCCTCGATGACTGCATGGAACTTTATTGGCACAACGGACAATTTGAAAATCCTCCCGGAAGTTTCAGCAATCTGATCAAGCTGGGTTACCGGTATTTAGAACTCGATCCGTACGAAACTGACCTCTACTCCACGATGGCGTGGCTCCTCTGGTCAAAGTGGCGCACCTGGAAGGATTCACCCGAGCTGATGCCCGACGGTGAAAACAAAGTCGAAGAGGCCATCTCGCTTTTGTATCGCGGGCGCGATTACCATTGGGAGAATGCGAACTATTTCAAGAGTGCGGGCGAGATCATCTGGCCCTTGGCCAAGCACTACCGGCCCGAGCTATTTTCGTTTGTCATCGAAAACTTTGAAATCGGAGAGACGCTGGCTAACGACCCTGCATTAAAAATTAAATTCCGTCTGAACTTGGGGCATGCCTTTCGGCATCAGCAACGCAAAGACGACGCGATTTTTTGGTTTGAGCGGGTTCTGGAGCTGGATCCCGAAAACAAAATCGCGCTGGAAAATCTCGAAAAGCTGCGCGAGCAAGCCTAAAACACCGCAATAGGCCTGCGCTTATTTTTCGATTCTCGCTTTGAGCCACGCCAGGCGGTTTTGCAAAACCTTCGGGAAGGACTCGGCGATCTCGCGAGTGCGCGCCAGGTTCTGGAGCTGATCTAATAGTTCATCGATCGTTTCAATGGTCTCTGCCCAAAAAGCAGCAAAGAACGGCATGAGTGAAAGGTTCTTTTTTTCGGCTGCTTTATAGCCGATTGATTTGCAAAGTTCAGCGAGCTTGCCGATAGAAGCGAGTCCGAGGTGACTCGGGTCCATGAGCTGAAGCGTCTTGGCTGCTCCCATAATCCGGTCAATTTTTTGCGCAAACTCGGTCAGTAGCTCTTCGGGGAACGTGCCGGTCGCAACTTCAAGCCGCTCCACCACGGTCTCGAGTTCTTTGAGCAATTGCTTGGACTCATCCGCAAAGTCTTTTAGAATCGTTGAATCTAGGCTCACGGGTTACCTTTCGAAGGATTGAGTCTAACGTACGGCATCCTGATTGGCCGAATCTTTTGAGGACATTGCATATGCATTACATTCCCGTTCGAATCGGCACCCTCCGCGCCTGGGAAGCCGTCAATTTTGACATCTTCATTAAGATCGGTGAGCGCCACGTTCACTATATCAAAAAAAGTGATCCGTTTGACGGTGACCGCATTCAGTCTTTGAAGACCAAAGGCGTCAAGAAGTTGTTCATTCCGATGGATTCAGAGAACGACTATTTGAACTATCTCGATTCAGGCCTGGATCATCTCAAAAATGCCGACCTCAAAATCGAGGACCGAGCGATCATCGCCAAAGACAGTCTGGTGACCTCTTCTGAAAACGCCCTCAAAAACGTTCAGACTGAGAGAGGCTACAAGCGCACCGAAGGACAAATCCAAAAGGTCTTGGACTTTCTCACCTCCGAGCAAGGAGCCATGCGCCAAATTCTTTCGAGCTCGGGAGTAGCGCAAGACACCTATCAGCATTCTGCAAACGTCGTAGCGCTCTCACTCAACTTGGCGGCTCGCTGCGGAATCAAAGAGACCCAGACCCTCATGAACCTTGGGCTCGCGGGACTCCTTCACGACGCAGGAAAAGAAGAATTAGGAATCGACACCAGTATTCCTCGCGAGAAAATGGACCTCGCGCAACTCACCCTCTACCAGCAGCATTGCCAGCGTGCGGCTGAGAAGCTTCAGGACAAGCCCTACGTCACCAAACAAGTTTTGGAGCTGATCTTAAACCACGAAGAAGTAGGCGAGGGTGCGGGCTTTCCGAGCAAGAAACGACTCAGTACGCTGCCCAAGACTCAACAGATTTTAAATCTTTGCAATGAGTACGACCGAGTCTGCACGGTCAGCGGAGTCTCTCCGCTCGACGCGGTCAAGCAGTTCTATGTCGAGAAACTCGGAATGTTTGATTTAGAACTCCTGAAACTCTTTAGCGAGTCGATTCGCGCGTGAGCCGTTCTTGAATGTCGCGATAGGACGCCTGCCTGAAAGCGTCTTCAATCCACTCGCTCACGCGAAGTGACTCTGCAAAGGTCGGGGTCTGGAGTGAACCCTTGCGATAAAAGGCTTCAAAGAGATTCGCAAAACCTGAAAACCAACCCTCGGGATGAGCCAGAGGAAATGACAGAGAGTCTGGAACTGGCGTGCGCGAGTCGGCCTGGCCACGATCCCAGCTTTCTTGCCTGCCATCGGCTCCACGAAATTCAATCCGCTCTGAAAAAAGATTTTCGCAACTGAGCGTGCCTTGCTCTCCTTGAACTTCAATTGAGATCTTATTATGCGCGCGCTGGGACGCCTTGGTGACCTCGACTTGTGCGATACATCCGCCGGATGCTTCGAGCGACACGGATGCCGCGATATCGGAGCAGGCACTCGGCTTTCCTGCGTAATCAATCACTGCCGACTGCATGCTGAAATTCAAGCCTGACCCCGATGCGGCTGCGAGCGCTTGAACGAGATCGAGCGCATGGCAACCGATATCCGCCATTACGTACGAAGGCCCGTACGAATTTGCATCAGGCATCCAGCCCACGCTTTCGCTTTGACGCCTGATCCATGACGATTGCTCATACGAAACGCGAATGGACCTCAACGTACCGAGTCGGCTCACCCAGCTCTGAAACTTCTGAAACGTAGGACTCAAACGATACGGAAAACAAACCGCCTGCGAAGCGCTCTTGCTCTCGCTCACCCGCGCGGTCATTTCTTGAATTTGCCGACTTGAAGTTCCTAGCGGTTTTTCGCAGAGAACCGACACCCCAGCATCCAACGCATGAATGACTGAATCCCGGTGCGCAGAATTTGAGTTACAAATATGAACTGACTGCAGCTCGGGATGATCGCGGTAGAGCTGTTTTTCATCCGTATAAAAATGCGGAATCCCGTGGCGAACTGAAAAATCCTCAGCCCTCTGCCGCGTACGGCTGACCACGGCAATCACCTCCACTTCAGGCAGCCAACGAAGCGCCATCCAATGGACTCGCGCGATGCGGCCCGCTCCCACGATGGCGACCTGGGTTTTCTTCATTTTCTCAAGATAGCACGCCCGCAATTCCAAATCGCAGGACGCTAGGTGCGGAATTAAGGTGAGCAATATCAATTAGTTATGAGCTAGCGACTTGCGCTGACATTACTTGACTAAATTACTCCGGCGATATATGTTCCCGCCTCGATGAAAGCCCTTTTTCAACCGCTTGATAGACTCTGTACGACCGGCTTCCTGCTGATTACCGTGGCGTTGAGCGGCTGCCGGGGCACCTCCACACCCGAGGCCGTACTCATCACCGCACTCGATGCGATTCAAAAAAAGGATCTCGCTACGTTTCGTAGCGTTCTCGCCGAGGACGCGCTTCAAGAGTTCGGGGACTTGGCCGGAACGGGACTTAAGTTTCTCTCTCACGAGATGCATGGCCGGACACTGCAGATTCAGGAAGTCGTTCTATTAAATACCCGTCATTTAAAAACGGGAGACCGCGAGCATATCTATTCTGCGAAGGTCACATCCGCTCCGTCAGGATCCCTTTTGCATTCATCTTTCAAGGAGGCGACTGTATCCTGCGTGAGTTCCGCACCACGCTCGCACAGGGAGTCGCACACCCCTCCCCCGAATTGCCTGATCTTAAACTTGAGCGCGGCTGCGCCCGAATCCCCACCTCAAACAGCGGACCCTTCGCCGAGACAAACCGTAACTCTGCTCACCTCTCTTGACCTCAATCAAACTGGATTTCGCGGCGTGGGCAGGAAATTCAAAACCTACAATGACGAACTCGAAGTCAGCTTTCGCGCGCATTTCGAGCGGCTGGGCTACCGGGTCGTCGTCAAGCACCTCGCCAATCAGTTTGATCTGGCCAGTGCATTGCGATCGCCTGAGAGTGTCGCAGTCTTTTGGCTGTCCCATGCGGGGGCAGGCACATCTGCAGTTGGCGTGAGCTCCGGAGCCATTGTCGACAGCCATGGTTTTGATGTCTCAGCCGCATTTGCATCCACTCATCCTAATCTTAGATTTCTGGCAATCGTCGGCTGCAACAGCCAGGGCGTGATCAACGCTAAGAAATTTCCGGCATCGCTTGCGCTCAAGGTTTTTGACAAAAAGATCGACGCAAAGCTGGGGCTCACCGAAGCCATGCGGGCGAGCAAGGCAACTCTCAACTTACCTGGGATTCGCACTGGATTTGAGTCAGCCTGCGAAACTCGCCTGGGATTTCCGGTAGAGATGACCAGAAATCTTTCCGCAGAATTGCGTGACAAACTCTTTCACGCACTGAGAGTCGAAAATAATGGAAAGGTCTTGGGATATTTTCCGGCAGGAAAACCAGGAGACAGCCAAAGCGAAACTCTCTATTTGGATTTAGATGCAACGGGTGCCGCGCAGTACTCGGCCTCAGCCTCTTCGTTGAAGCTGGTGGCGGATGTCGGAAGTAATCCCGTCATGCCGCTGGATGAAATCAGCGTGGGAAGTCTAACGATCTCGACGCCATGGCCCGGGGCTCATTGGAAAACTTTTTCGCGACCCGATGGCGCTCCCATGGGGGTCACCAAAAATATTTTGATTTACGATGGAATCGACCAAATTCAAGCGGCGCCGGTTCCTTATCAGCCTTTTGCCTGTCGACCATTGCCTGCAATAGGGCCTGCAATGGAGCCTGCGCCTCAGCAGTAAGTTTAGCTTTCGAGACTCGCGCCCAACTTTTCGGTAGTCGCATTGAGGCGGTGGCAAAGCTCCGTTGATAGGTGTCGGAAAAATAAAATTTCGGCGTTCGAAAAACGTTTAAACCATTTTTCGAGTTCCAGTCTACCCACGCTGAAAATCGTCGCGCCTTGCGGTGCGGTGACCGTAGCGGTCGCCGCCGTGCCCATACTAAAAAGCGAAATCTCGCCAAAAAAGTTTCCGCGTCCCAGCTGAGTGACCTTCGCAGACCCGCTTTTTAAAATCTGAACGGAGCCTTCGACGATCACGTTGAGAGCGCGATTTTTTGAATCGTTTTCCTGAACGATGACTGACTTGGATTCAAATCGCACAAGCTTTCCGCATTCCGCCAAGTTCTCGAGGGCCGGTAGATCGATCCCGTGAAAAATCAGCGAATGCGACAGTACACTGGCCGCCTCAAGCGTATTAAGCATGATGAAAAGTATAACAGAACCGAGACGGACAACCATCACTCAGTAGGCATCCGTTGACAGGCTATGCCCAGTGCAGTATTTAACGTGATAATGCAATGCGTTAGGCTCTGGGCCCTCACTGTTTTTCTCGTGACGGCCATACACTTATTACCCCTGTCCGCGCTGGCTCGCGGCCCGGTTTCCCTCGGCCTGCTCCCAAAAGTTCTCATCACCGCCTTTGAACCCTTCGCGGGTCGGTCCATTAATTTATCGTCTGAGGTTGCCGCGCATATTCCAACCGCGTTGGCCGGCAAGGTAGAGGTGAGTGTCTGCATTCTTCCTGTGGTTTACGACGAGGCCGCGCGCGAGGCTCAGCGCTGCATTCGCGCCTTCACCCAAACTCGGGGCAAACCTGATCTCGTGATTTCGCTCGGTGAAGGCGGTGGATGCCGGATTCGACTCGAAACCCTCGCTCGCAACCTAGATCACACCCCTTCACTTGCAGACAATGCGGGAGAGGTCCGCGCCGACCATCCGATCCTTGCGGGTGCCCCGGATTCGCTAAAAATCCCTTATCCGGCACTGGCCCTTTACTGCGAGGCACACCGAGATTTTCCGAATCGCGTTCGAGCTTCCAACGACGCGGGAGCGTTTGTCTGCAACAACACGGCGTTTCACCTTTCGCGCGATCTCCCAAGAATGAACATCCCCTACGGATTTATCCATGTCCCGTCGAGCGCCGACGGTTGTTACGCTGCGGACGCAAATCCTCAGGCCAATGCCGTGATCATCGCCCAAATGATTGATCAGACCATTTCGCGGGCGCTTCAGGGTCCAACCCAGGAAATCCCGGTCACCACAAAATGTGAACGGGATTTTCAGCGCGATCTCGGCCTTTCCTTCTAAGGATTCTGCCGGTAAGACCTCCGCGACCACAGTTCACTCGGCAGGATCTTGACGACTGCGGCCATTCGTAAAAAATCAAATTTTGCCTTTTCATTCGCCGCCAAAAATCCCAGACTCACTGAGATGCGAATCCTTCGACTCGTCTACACGATTTACAGCGTGGGTTTTGTGCTCTTTTCGTTTCGAGCAATCTCAGGCGTGCTCGTCTCAGGCGACACGCGTGACACGATCGTCGTCAACAAACACGGAAAACTAGCACGCCTCCTTCACGGAGTCTTGAGAGCGGTCCTGTGGCCCGTCCTCATCTTTCGCGCCGCCGGAATTCGCCAACTTTTTAAGGGAGAATAATATGACCACCGAAATCAATATCAACAGTCAGCAGCTAAAAAAAATGATCGTCATGGGCGTTGGGATTTTTATCGCCTTTTGTATCATGGTCAGCGGTTGCGGATTTAGAATCGTTGACACCGGTCATCGTGGGGTCAAAACCAAGTTCGGAAAAGTCGACGGCGATACGCTGGACGAAGGCCTGCACTTTTATAATCCGCTCACGTCAAGCATTGTCGAGCTTCCGGTCCGCGAAGAAAAAGTCGAGCGCACGACCACCGCCTACACCAAGGACGTACAACAAGTTCAGGTCAAATATTCAGTCACCTTTTACCCGGATCGATCGAAGATCCACGTTCTCTACCAAGACCTTGGCCTGGATTGGGCCGATAAAATCTTGCCTCAGACAATCGAGGGCGGAATCAAAGCCGTCATCGGAACCTATGAAGCGGTCGATTTGATCGCCCATCGGGGCAAAGCGGTTTCGGAGGCGGAAGCTTACGTGGTTGCACAGCTTAAAAACCGCGCCGTGAATATCACCAAAGTCGAGCTCACGAACCTCGACTTTCACGAAGAATTTGAAAAGGCAGTCGAAGCCAAAGTGGTCGCGATCCAAAAAGCCGCCGAAGCAAAAAATCGTACGGTGGAAATCGAAGAAAACGCCCGGCAAAAGTTGATCGGCGCTAAGGCCGAAGCCGAGTCCATGCGAATTCGCGCTGAGGCTTTGAGCCGCAACAAGGGGCTGGTTGAATACGAAGCCATCCAAAAATGGAATGGCGAGCTACCGACTTATATGTTGGGCGGCACCACACCGTTCGTTAATTTAAATCCCAAAAAAGAGTAATCACTAACGGACGACGGCGCTTCCGAAACCCCTGGGATCAGTGACCGCCTCAAATCCATGCGGAGTGCGTTCAACAGTCTGGACTCGGCAATGGATTTTACCGCGGCGTACTCGATGACCACGCTCTTGGAGCGCGCGATCGGTTTCGTGTGAAAACTGCCGTGTTGGCGCGGGATCTTCGAGAAGTATC
>CAMBEX010000024.1 GCA_945865865.1 Bdellovibrio sp. ZAP7 | reverse complement strand
GCTCGTGGCGGACACCAGGACGGATTCGATTTTCCCGCTAAAGACGCCAAATTTCATAACTATCAAGAAGTGACTTCTGGACTCAGGATGCTGGCTAACAGCCACGCGGATATCGCTCAGATGAGCAGCATCGGAAAATCGATCGAGGGTAAACAACTCTGGGCCCTTCACATCAACACGACCCCTGGCGCATTGATGGACAAGAAGAGCAACAAGCCCGGAATTCTTTTTGTCGCCAATCACCATGCTCGCGAACACCTGAGCGTCGAGATGCCGCTCATGCTCGCACAGCACCTGCTCAACAATCGAAACGATACGCAGATCGCAGCGATGCTTGAAAATCGCGATATCTGGATCATTCCGATGCTCAACCCCGATGGCGCCGAGCACGATATCCAAGGACAAAACTACGCGTTCTGGCGCAAAAATCGCCGCGACAACAAAGACGGCACCTTTGGCGTGGACATGAACCGCAACTACGGCTTTGGTTGGGGAACGGGCGGATCATCCAAGGACACCTCAAGCGACGTTTACATGGGAACCGCACCTTTTTCTGAGCCAGAAACTCTTGCGCTCAAAGACTTTGTAGAATCCCACCTCAACATCAAGATCCTGCTCTCGTTTCATACTTTCAGTGAGTTGATCTTGTATCCCTGGGGACACAAATACGACTCGATCGAAAACACCAAGGACCTGACCGCTTACAAAGCCATGGCAGAAACCATGGCCAAGTGGAATCACTACACGCCTCAACAATCGAGCGAGCTTTACATCGCAAGCGGTGACACCACCGACTGGAGTTATGGTGAGCACGGAATTTTTTCGTTCACCTTTGAGCTCTCTCCGGGCGGATCGTCTGGAGCGGGTGGATTTTATCCAGGCGCCGGCATTATCGATCGCGTGTTTCAGGACAACCTGCGACCTTGCCTCTACCTGATTGACCTTGCCGATGATCCGCATCGCGCATCAGGCGGCGGTGCATCGAGCTGGCTCAAAAACTACCGCGCCTCCACTATCGACTGGTCTAAGAACTGGGACGTATTGGGCGCATCGTCGATCCGATAAGCTGATTTTTTAGTTGTAAAAAGAACCCCTCGGAATCGCAAGATTTCGGGGGGTTTTTGTTTTTATAGATCTAAAATAATGGGCAGCACGGTGGGCTTTTTGCCGATGTTCTGGTTGAAAAACCTTCGAAGCTCGATGCGAATCGTTTCCTGGAGGTCCATCTTCGGCGCGTTGTTGCCGATTCCACGATCATACTCCGCGATAATCTTTTTAACCACGTTGCGGGCCTCCTCGATGATCCACCCCTCAAGTGACTCGCTCACGAGTCCTCGGGTGATGATCTCGGGGCCCGAGACGATGCGTCGCGATTCGGCATTGCGAACCATGAGCGAAAACACGATGCCTTTTTCGCCCAGACTCCTTCGGTCTTTGAGAACAAGCTTGGAGACATCGTTTCCTTCGCGGCCTTCGATCAAAACGCGAGGCTCCTCCATGTGCTCGACAACGCGGCAAGAATCCGGCGTCACCTCGATCACGTCTCCATTGACGGCGACCAAAACATTCTCGGCCTTGACACCCGACTGCCTGGCCAACTCAGCATGATGAACCAGATGCCGGTACTCTCCGTGAATCGGAATAAAAAATTTCGGCTTCGTGAGTTCGATCATCTCCTTGAGTTCAGGGCGAGTGGCATGTCCCGAAACATGAATATCGTGAACAGCTTCGTAGAGAACCTCGGCCCCATGCTTAAAGAGCTGATTGATCATCCGACCAATGCCTCTTTCATTTCCGGGAATGCTCCTCGAACTCATCAAGATCAAATCGCCTTTTTGAAGCTTGATCTGGCGATGCTCTCCCTGTGCCGCGCGCCAGAGAGCCGAACCCAGCTCAGCCTGACTTCCACTCGTCACGACGATCACATCTTTTCGCGCATGATTTTCGAGGTCTTCCATCGAAATCAAAATGCCGGGCGCATCCTTGTGATAACCCAGCTCTTGCGCAAGTCTCGCGTTCTGCTCCATGCTTCGGCCCGCGAGCGCGACTTTTTTTCCAATCTTTTTTGCGATCTCAAAAATCTGGCCCATTCGCCCAACGTTTGAGGCAAACATCGCGACCATGGTGAGCCCTTCGGCTGCCGCGAAAAGTTGTTCAAACTTATTGTAAACCATTCGGTCGCTGCTTGAGTGATCGCAGCGCTCGATGTTGGTGGAGTCTGACAGCAGCAAAAGTACGCCGTCTTGGCCTGCTTTTCCAAACGCACGACGGTCAATCTCGCTCCCGTAAAAGGGCGTTGGGTCCATCTTAAAATCACCCGTGTGAACGATGCGCCCAAGCGGCGTGTCGATCATGAGTGCGGCCGCATCGATAATGCTGTGATTGACCGACTCTGCTGCGACTTTGAAATGTTTGAACGCAACGGTCTCGCGCATCTTGAGTTCGCGAAATTCAACAGAATCCACCAGACCGTATTCGGTTAAGCGATTGCGGATCATGAGTGTCGTAAACGGGGTCGCAAAGATCGGGGCTTTGATGCCTGCCTTGAGCGCAAACGGCAGCGCGCCGATGTGATCTTCATGTCCGTGCGTAATGATAAACCCTTTGACCTTGTCCTTGCGCTGTAAAAGGTAAGTGAAATCCGGAATCACAAACTGAACACCAAAATGATCCAGATCCGAAAATAGCAGCCCGCAGTCGACGACCAAAATCTCGTCGTCATACTCAAGCAACATACAGTTCATGCCGATTTCGCCCAAACCTCCCAGTGGAATGATTTTGAGCGGCTGAGTCACGTTCATGTGGGTTCCGTTCTTGATTTACGTTCAGCCGTCATTGCGTGGCGAACACGCGCTGCGATGACCTCAGCTGCGACGTCGGTTTCTTCGCCGACGGCAATATCGGCGTATTGCCGAGTGGGCTCTAAAAACTCATGGTGCATGGGTCGAACGGTGTCGTAGTACTGCCTGATAATTCCATCCAAAGTTCTACCGCGCTCTTTCACATCACGGTGTAAGCGCCGGATGAAACGGATGTCTGAGTCCACATGCAAGAAAACTTTGAGATCAAAAAGGTCGCGAAGCTCCGCGTCCCAGAGTGTAAAAATTCCCTCGAGCAAGATGACCTTACACGGCCCCACGCGCTCAGTTTCTTTTGTTCTTTGGTTAGAGCGGTAATCGTAGATCGGAACCGAAACCTGTCCGCCTGCCTTGAGTTGCGCCAAGTGACTTCTCAAAAGCGCCCAATCAAACGCATCGGGATGGTCGAAGTTGGGTTCTCCATGTGTTTTGAGATCGGGCGGCGGGCTCGGAAGGTAGTACGAGTCTTGATGTAAGAGCGCAACGCTTGGGTCAGCTGAGTTCTGGATGATTTTTTTTGCAAAGGTCGTTTTGCCCGATCCAGAGCCACCTGCGATTCCGATTAAAAACATGAGCCGACTTTAGCACAGTTTGGCTGAATCTGCGCACCTGACTCTGCGTTGGTGGGTGCGCCGGGGACAGCCTGTGCTGGTACGACCGGGACAGCAGAAACGGCGGGAGCCGAAACGGTGGGGGCGACCGGAGCCGATACCCCGAGTGGCTGGAGCCCAAGCTTTCGCATTCTGCGTTTTACTGTGGGAATTTCCTGATATCCGGCCAAAAAGATCCTCGCCTCTGACTCAGGGTTTGCCTCGGCAAGCATGGGGAGCCTCAGTCGATAGCCCTGCGGGAGATCCCTGCTCCCGGCCTGAGCCTGTGAGCTCAACCCGGGGTTCAGTTCAGCCACTGCGGCCGAATCGAGCTTCAGGTATTTTTTTAGCTCGCGGAGTGAGACCGGGTGATCCATCGGGACTTCATAAAATTTTACGGGTTGGTCGCGTTTGACCTCACCAAAATACTTGGCCGCGTTTCTTTCGACCTCGATCGCAGCGGCCAGACAAACAAAAAAATTACTGCTCGCAAATCCAAACGAACGACTGCGGTACGACTGCGTGATGGACTCGAGATTTGAGGTGCCCACCTGCCTCACCGCGCGCATCATTCCCTTTCGTCCATGGTTGTAGGCGGTCACGGCCACAGGCCAAGCCCCCAGGGATTCGTAATTGTCCTTGAGAAGATTTGCTGCCGCCTCTGTTGCTCGGTAGGGATCGTTTCGCTCATCCACGGCGACATTGATTTTGAGGTAGAGCCTCCCGGTCGAGCGCATGAACTGCCAGATTCCGCTGGCTCCAACCTTGGATCGTGCCTTGAGATTGAAACTGCTTTCGACAAACGGAAGCCTCGTGAGTTCGGTCGGAAGCCCTTGTAACTTGAATATATCCTCCATGAACGGAAGGTATTTTCCGGAGGCGATGTATCCCTCAAGAAATCTGTCTTTTTGGCCCAGCTGCACGCGGAGCCGCTTTCTATGAGCTGCTGCCAAAAACTTATTGGGTTCGTCTACGCCCGAAAAAAGCGCAAATACGCGCCTCTCTTCTTGAGTAAACGTCTCAGGCTTGGCCTGTTTTCGGTGGACTGATATCAGGAGCTCGCGCCATTTTCTTTTAGCCTCCCTCATTACGTGCTGACGCTTCTGCGAGTTTGCCCTGAAGTCCAAGACCTCATAAACGAGGTCGATATATTTGGAATCGTGAATCAGCGCCTGTTGCGTGTCATACTCACTGTAGATGCGGACCCAGAAATCAAAGTTTCTGCGAAGTTTTCCTTCAACCTTAAAATCCGCGGCTATGGACGCCGGTGCCGTCACATCTTCGGACCTTGCTGTGGGTGCCGTGAAAACAAAAAGGCCTGCGTATAGACAAAGTGTCGTGGTGATCAATTTTTTTAAGCAGGTCATGAGGTGGTTTCAGTATTTTAGAGGGGGCATGAGGCTCGGTACAGCATTACTTATTTCATTTTTCGTCTCTGTGCTTTTATGGCGGGTGGACCCCAATAAGACCGCGCTTGCCACCGCTGAAGCGTCACAATTTCAACACCCCCCTCGGACAGTTCTCACCCCACCCAAAAGAGTTACTCCTATTAGAGTTGCCATGGATCAGGTCCCGGCCACGCTCAACCCCAGGGCCACTCTCGATGCGGCCGGACAGAGGATTAATGCTCTCTTGTTTCGCGCACTCACCCAGATCGACGCAGACCTCAAGCCCCAAGCCGATCTTGCAAAAGACTGGAAGGTTTCTGCGGATGGTCGGTTTTGGAATTTTTCGCTCAAATTGAATGTCGTCGACCACTCGGGGGCGGCGATTACTCCGCAACTCATTTTAGTGTGCCTCGAAAATTATCGCGGCGGACAGCCTACGAGCCCCATTCGCGCAAATATTCCCAACTGGAAAGCCACTCGCCTCGACGCAAAGAATGGGTCCGCCACACTCACGATCGAACTCAGCCAGCCAGATCCCTATTTGGATCGAAATATTTCGTCACTTCGCTTTTTTAGAGTCGCAGGAAAACCGGCCTGCACGGAACCTGAGGCAGGTGACGAGATCATCACCAGTGGCGCATTTAGACCGGATCACTGGAACTCGCGGCCTGAAAAGCAGCTCATGCTCCTTGCGCAAGAGCCTGGGGCTTTATCGCTTGAGTTGATCTTTGTCCGCGACGAAAGCACTCGGCTGCTCAAGTTTCTTCGCGGTGAGATTGACGTGATTCAAAACGGACTTTCGCCCACAAAATCCCGCTGGCTTGTCCAAAACCATGGCGATCGATTTAGGATGATTGAGCGCGACGGAGTGAACGTCGCCTACTTGTCATTCAACATGAAGTTTCCGGAGCTTTCACGACTCGAGGTAAGGCAAGCCATCGCGCTTGCGATTCCAAGGGCTGAGATCGTCGAACACAAACTGTTGGGGTTTGGAAAAGTGGCGGGCAGCCTCCTGTCTCCTCTCCTTGCCGAATCTCACGCAAGCGGTTTCGATTATGACCCCGCCAAGGCTGAGGCGCTCTTAGAAAAGGCCGGGTTCGTGCGCGACAAAGAGGGCGTGCGGCTTCGCCTCACTTACAAAACCACTCCCGTGCGTGAGGGGCTCGAACAAGCGCTGATCATTCAAGAGGCCCTCAAAAAGATCGGGATCGCCATCCGACTCGACATTGTGGAGCCGGCCGTCTTTTTGGCTTCAGTCAGAAAAGGCGCCTATCAACTCTAC
Organism: Bdellovibrio sp. ZAP7; assembly: GCA_945865865.1. Lineage (GTDB taxonomy): Bacteria > Bdellovibrionota > UBA1018 > UBA1018 > UBA1018 > CAMBEX01. The sequence continues at coordinate 12,010 of CAMBEX010000024.1, read as the reverse complement.
TCATCCCGATGGATTGGTGTGGCTGACGCTTCGATCTTAACGAGCACGCTGAAAACCGGCGCGCGCAATAATCGCGCACAGGTGAGTGATCCGGAGCTGGATCGACTCCTTCAGATGGCAGAGAGTGAACCCGTGCTTGAAAGAAGACTGCCCCATTTGATTCGAGTTCAAGAGCGCATGACCGAAACCCTGCCTTACTTTCCTCTCTGGTATTGGAACAATGCCGTGATCATGCGAAAAGAGTTCGAAGGGCTGACCTCAAACGACCTTTCCCTGAGCGGGGGACTTAAGCCACTTGCAAAAATTTATAGAAAAAGTCCTTAAAACAAGCCTGAAAACACCTCTATTGAGAACACACTCATGAAACGCGTCCTCACTCCGAAACTTCCCACGCCTACCTATTCATCGCCGCTTTCTGAGGCCGAGGCCAATCACCTGGTGCAAGTACTCAGACTTCGCGATGGTGACGCAGTCGAAGCCCTGGATGGCTCGGGTCACTCGATTAAAGCGATTCTCAGAGTTCGTGGCGGTGAATCTAGGCTTGAGCACGCAGGCGAAGACGCCAAACATGCGGAAAACGAACAGACCCTTCCGCTCACCGTTGAGATGGCCATCCTCAAAGGTGATGCGATGGAGTGGGTTGTAGAAAAATGTGTCGAGCTGGGAGTACGTACGCTCGTTCCATTTGTCAGCGCGCACACCGTGGTTCAAATCGACAAGAAGGGCCCGGAGGCTTTTCGCGAACGCTGGCAAAAAATTGCTGACCAAGCACTCAAACAGTGCGGGCGACTGGAGCGAATGACGGTTGAGTCTCCCGTCACGCTTGAAAAGACGCTGACTCTAAACAACCCGGGCGGACTTCGAATCTGGTGTGCCGAACCCACTGCGGCTTCGCGCCTAGGTACACAGCCTGAATTTTTGGGTGATCTCCTCAAAGCGATTCCACGCTCGACTCCGCTTCGAGTCCTGATCGGGCCCGAGGGCGGGTGGAGTTTTAACGAGCTTCAGCTTCTGGAGGCCTCTCAGGGTGCAGCTCCACTGAAGGCCGCATCGCTTGGGCCGGTCACACTACGTGCTGAAACCGCAGCTCTTTTCAGTGTTGCCGCAATTGCATCGCAGTTCCGCGCAAAAACTTGACAAACTCCCTCCAAGAAGGCGAAAACAAAAAGAAAAGCGCAGTGGGCGCCAGAGTTGTTTTGGGCACAAACGCGAGGCAAAACGGGCAACATGAATAAACGGCCACCCGATCAAAAACACCCAGGTGAAACACTTAATTTTCGCCCCTTGCATGATGGTCTAGGTTTTCATCCTTTTTCAGACGGCCTGCCCTACGCGCCCATCACCAAGACTCCCACTTCTCGAACCGGAACGGGCGCCACGCTTGCCGGACCCATTCAGGTATCACCCCAGATTTTGGCCCGGCCTACGGCAATTCCAGCAGGTCATCAGACTTTTCCGATGCGAACCGCGCCGCGAACACGTGAGCAAATCATTTCGACACCCAACACTCCCGCGGCATCGCCAGCCCTAAAGCACGCCCAAGAAAACTTTGGTTTCGTCTATCTGCTCAAGCGTATTTTTGCGTACGCGTTTGACTCCGTACTTAATTTTTCACTGACCGTTATTGGCTTGGGGGCCGCGCTCTGGGCCACACAGATTCAACTCGACTCCGCCCTTACCAACGACAGCGTGTTTTTGGGGCTTTTGTTTGTTCTTTGCTTTCACTGGGCGCTGGTCACTGCTCAGGAAGTCGCGTTTGGAACAACCGTTGGAAAGCGAATTTTTGGCCTGACCTTGAGGGGTTCGGCCTCCGCGATTTTTTTGCGCGCGTTTTTCTTTTTGCCGAGTCTGGGTTTTTGCGGCGTGGGCCTCCTGTGGGCTGCTTTTGATTCCAAAAAACGCTGCTGGCATGATGCGGCCGCTGACCTTCAGCCTGTTGAGATTGCACAGCTCTAAAAATGGCCAAGACCAAGCCCGTTCTCCGCTCTTTTCGATCCAAAATAAAATCTCCTTCGGCGATTCGCCGTGCGCTTCGCTCCCTGAAAAAACGCCGCGCCGTTTTTACCAACGGCTGCTTTGACATTTTACACAAAGGGCATGTCACCTATCTTGAGCAAGCACGAAAGCTTGGGGATTGCCTGGTCGTCGCGCTCAACTCGGATGATTCTGTCAAAAGACTCAAAGGCCCATCACGTCCGCTCAACACGCTGGCCGACCGAATTGAGGTGCTTGCCTCGCTTGAGTCTGTGGATTTTGTGACTTGGTTTGAAGAGGACACGCCGCTTGAAACGGTCCTTGCGATCAAACCCAGTATTTTGGTGAAGGGCGGGGACTGGAGTGTGGACACAATGGTCGGCGCCAAAGAAGTCCAGAGCTGGGGCGGAAAGGTCCGCTCCCTTCCTTACGTCGAAGGCCGCAGCACCACCAAGCTCATCGAGCGCGTACGAAAAGTTCGCCCCTAAGGCTCGGCAAATTCTGCCTGTTTTCGCCGGGCCCTCACTTCTCGTATTCTAGATGTGAGGTTACTGAATGGCGATTTCCCCAATTACTGCCTCGAGTGTTGCTGCCGAAAACGCCATCGTCGATTCTGCGCTCAAGAGTCGCCGCTCGCAGAATTACGAGCGCCTTCAAACTCAGGACGAAGAACACCACTCACAAGTCAAGAAACTGAGCGCCACCCAAGAACGCGAGCTTGAGAGTACCGAAAAAGCTTACCGCGTTGAGCTCAGTCGCATGCACGAGAGGTACGAAAAGGAATTTAAGCTCATGAGCGAAGCCCATCTAGAAAAAATGGTCGCTCAGCGTGATCAGCAGGATGCGGAACTTGAGAGGGTTCGTGAAAAGTCCACCGGCCAAATCGATGCTTACCGGCGAAAACAGGAAGAAACGCTCGAAAAAGAGCAAGACCGCTATCAGGCCGCCCTCGAAAAAATGAGAGCGGCCCAGCAGCAGACTTAGTTTTAAGCTAGGCCTTTTTCGCGCGAAGAGCGCGATCAAAAAACGAAACTGAAGTCAGAGACAGTCCGTAAACAATCCAGACAAAAAATGCGGCGCCTACCGAAAGCTCGGCTGCGCGAATTGCCGGAAATGAACGGCTAAAAAGATTGTTGATAAAAATCCAGCCAAAGATGCCCCACACCAGGCCCACTCCCAGGAGCGGCGCCAACGAGTTGGTGCCGGTAAAGTGAGCAAAGACCACTCCTAAAAAAATGCACAGGAGTTGGTGTGCGGCGAGTCCCACGACGATGGACCCAAGAGTCAATCCCACTGCGGTAGCGTCGTTTCCTAAAATAGGAAGAGCCGCGACCTTGATGGGAAACCAGAGTTCATGACCGGCGGCGACCGCCAAAATCATGGCAAAGGCCATCGCGACGAGTCCCGCGAAAGCTCCAGCCAATGCGCCCGCCATCCAGCGGACAGAGTCACGACGCAGCCAAATTTCAACGATGTTCGTTTCTTCCATAGAGAATGGTTTTCGCACAGGATCGAGTTCCTGTAAACTCAGAGACTATGGCTCAGATCGTCGATTTTCACGCGCACATCTTTCCGAACCCTGTTGAGCGCGTCTTGCCATTGATTCCAAAAAAGGGACCTCTTGCCCCGTATCTCTCACAAGAGATGCTGGATTTTGTGCGGAGATCAGCGCGTCAGTGGCTCACCCCGGTAGCCGATTCGATGCACAAAGCTCAGGTTTTCATGCGCCACCTGCCCGAGACGGCCCGAAATGCCCTAGATCAGGTAGGCGGATTGGCTTCAGTGCCTCGGCTTTTTATCGAGTCCACCCCGAGTGACCTGATTGAAGCCATGGACCTCGCGCGCGTGGACCGGGCCGTGGTGATTGCCCACCCCCCGATTTGCTCAAACGAATATCTTCTGGAGGCGGCCCAGGAAAATCCGCAGATCATTCCATGCGTGAACGTTCCACCAGGCACTTACCACCCCGGGCAGGCTCTCAAAAAATATGTGGCATCGGGAGCGCGCGCTCTCAAGATTCACGCGGCCTACGACGGCGAGGGGGTGGACTCGACCCGGTACCATTCCCTCATTCAAGCCGCAGCAGATTTAGGAATTCCAGTCATCCTGCACACGGGCTGTATTCAAAATCGCGTTTTTTACAAGAATCCCAAGTGGGGAAAGGCCGAGCTTTTTGCGCCATGGTTTGAGCAGTATTCGTCGGTTCAATTTGTACTCGCACACATGAACTTTCACGCGCCCATGATCGCGCTGGATCTCGCGCAAAAATTTGAAAACGTGCATGTCGACACTTCGTGGCAACCCGCCGAGATTATCGGCGAGGCTGTGAGACGCATCGGTTCTGAGCGCGTGCTGCTGGGGACGGATTGGCCGCTCGTCGGCGATAATATGCGACTCGGTACTGCGCGCGTACAAGAGGCCTTGGATGCGGGAATCATCAACGCTGAGGACTCCGAAAAGATTTTGGGCCTCAATGCCCTGAGACTTTTGCGACTCGATGAAGCAGACGCTGCAGGAAGCGCGCGCGATTTAGTTTCGTCAAAAGAGGATACTTCGAATGCCACTCCGGCTTGAATCATTGAGTGCTGAAAAGCTGGGGCTTCTCTCGCCTGCGCAGACGGTTTTCTTTTTTCCAGTGGGTGGGATCGAAGACCACGGACCGCATCTGCCCCTGGGGTTGGATCTCCTTGAGGCCGAGAAGTTGAGCGAGCTTGCGGCAGAAAAGCTCGAGCGTGAAATGCCAGGATGGATGGGGGTGATCATGCCGCGAGCGCCCCTTGCGCTTCAGACCAATACGACTCAAGTGGCGCTCACCGTGCGTGCGCATGTGCTGAGAGATTGGCTGGTCGATGCGTGCGAGGGTCTTGCGCGACTGGGGTTTTGTCACTTTGTTTGTTTTTCAGGGAGCCAGACGCCCAAGCAACTCACTGCAATCGAAGAAGCCGGAAAAATATTAAGGCGAAAAGGCCGGAGCTTGCCTGGGCGAAAAAAGTCTGTGCCCACGCTTGTGTCGGCAAACTCCGCGCTTGTGGATGCTTCGGTGGTGCGTGCATCGCCACTGTGGCCGGACCCCGTGGAGCACGGGGGTGAGCGCGACACATCGGTTGCGCTTTGGCTCAATCGCGAGCTCGTGCAGGAGTCTTTTGCGGGACTTCCGCCCAAGGAGCGCGCGGGTGGCTTTCTGGAACGCGCAATGAGTCGCGTGCGCCGCACGCGCGGCGGGTACTGGGGCTCTCCCTCGACGGCTTCGGCAGAAAAAGGAAACGCTGTGATGGTTTCTGCGGTGGAACTTGTGTTTCCAAAACTGCGCGCGGTGTGGGGCGGGGCGAGTGCTAATCAAAAGTTTCGTTCTTGGTACTCGATTTTGCCGCCCAATAAGAGCTTCTTTAAGGTTTGGTTTATGTTTCTCATCGCCGTGGGTCTTTTTGCGGCCTATTTATATGTGGGGATGATGGGGATTTAGGCGGTCGCTATTTCTGGGGTTTTTGGTTGTTCCCGTCGACAACGGCTATCTTAATCCCCGCAGAACAGCCCTAGATGCTCTGGGAACAAGCGAAGAAATTTTTCTCCCCGCGCGTGGTCCAGGAAATCGGTCATCCCCCTGAAGCGTCGACGCTCGTCGTGCCAGATCTCGGGAGAGAAATATCTGAGAACAGACTCGAGCTCCCTCTCGATCACACCATAGAGTTCGCCGCCCACGCTCGACTTCAGCCGAATCAGATATTCGCGGTAATGCCGAGCAAGATCATCGCGTTCTTCGCTGTTGAGAATATTCAGATTAAGGTGCCGGGGAAGGTTCAGAATGTTAAACTGAATGTGTTTCTTGTCGCGAATCATTCCAACCCGGATCCATTCATCAAGCGCCGCAGTGATGTGAAAGACGTTCATTACGCTCACTGTCGGAAAAACCTCAAACTCCACATGGGGCGCCATGACCCGGAGCAGTCGAAAGTGATGAAGGGTCTGCTGCCAATCCATTCCTTTGCGAAGCAGTTCGCCATGCGCTCCCACTCCATCGAAGCTTGCGCTGATCTTTACGTTTTTGAACCGGTTCCAGTAGGCCAGTGCGCTCCGGCCTTTGAATGAGAGGTTTGAAAAGTTAGTGTTATAGGAAAGCGAGACATCGGGCCTTCCATTCTCAAGGAGACGCTCTAGAAAAGAATAGTGGTCATCATGAAGCAATGGCTCACCGCCTGCAAAGTACACATGCTTCAAGCTCTTCCAGTGTGGGTCAAAAGATCCCCAAAAGTTTGGAACATCGGCGGCCACCCGGACTGATTTCGCCTGGAGGGGAAATCCGTGGCTTTTGAGCTCAGCCTGCCAAGAGGTGGAGCTATCTGGACCGCAACTCCGACATTTGAAATTACAAACGTTTGAAAATCGAAGATTCAAGTAGAGCAACGCAGATGACTCGAGCGAGCCATCCTGTTCGGTTTCGGCCAGCAATTTGAGGGAGTCCGAGTAGTCCGCAAGGCCGTCCTGCCTCAAACTGCGTTTGCCGATCTTCTCGAGGTAGTAACAATTGCGGCAGGCGTCAAAGGGGCGGTCCTGTAGGAGTGTTGCTCGGATTTGCTTTGCGGGAGCGTCGTTGAATATTTCGGTGAGGGACTTCTCGTCGAGTCTTCCGTAAGCAAACGTTTCGTCCATCCGACAACATGGAAAGACCGTCGCATCCTGGTGGATCTGGAGGTGAATCCACGGAAGGATGCAAAAGTGACTCGAATGCGCGGCCGTTTCAGGCGTGAGCCTTTTTGGGCCCGACTTCTCGGCCGGGCTCGATCCGTCGTGGGGCATGCACTGAGCTTAGGGAGCAAGGAGGAGGGCTTCAATCTTTTTTTTAGGCGCTTATTGCCTCAGGCCGATGGCCGCCGAAATCGGGCAGGATAAATGTACCTGGCGAGCGGATTTCTCGGATAACTCTCTAAACCCTGAAAACCCAGCTCCACTTGTCCTGATGACTCGGTGACCGTTTGAAACCAGCGATCCCAAAATGAAAAAATCGCCGAGAAGTTTTGTCCGTAGGCGTGATGCAAATACTTGAGGTGATGGATGTAGTGAAAGCACGGAGTACAAAAGACCCTTGAAATCCATGCGCCTCTTTTTGGAAATCGGATATTTGAGTGGACCAAGTAACCATGGACGGGAAGTATCGCAGACAACAGATTGAGAAGTTCCCGGTCAAAACCCAGCAAGGCCATTGGGGTGGTCACCCAGAGGAGAATAAAAACGTCCTCGAAAAAGCCGTTTCTAAGGGCTGAAAGCGCCGTAAGTTCCTGCGAGCTGTGGTGAAGCTGATGACTCCTCCAGAGGAGCGGAACCGAGTGAACAAATCGGTGCATCCAGTAAAGAAGAAAATCAAACAGCACGAGTCCCGCCAAAAATACGGCGACACCCTCGTACGAAAACTTCAAACTCAAGCCCGAACCGTGGGGGCGAACCAGGATTTCCCTGAGCCTGTCGGTAACTATCGGCGTGCAGTAAACAGACAACACCAAATAACCCAGATCCTCGACAAACCCCTTTCGAAAAAACACCGTTTTCCTTTTTGGAAAAAAGTACTCGAGCGCCAGAACTGCGGGGATCACAAGGATTTCGAAAAGGCTCATAGTCTATTCATAGATTGTAGTTCGACTTTGCAAATCCTTCACCCCTTGATTTTATTGATGCGCACTCAAGGCGAGGTGCTAGGCTTTTAAGGTGGATCCTGAAACCCAAGCTATCCGTCGCAACCCGCTGCCCAACTCGCTCAGAGTGTTGCTACTGAATCCACCGGCACCCAAAACCATCCAGCGCGATCATTACTGTTCGCTCTCGACCAAGGCGGATTCTTATTGGCCACCCATCGATCTGGTGATGCAAAGCGGGATTTTGTCCCTCGAACACCAGGTGTCGGTTCTCGACGCAGTTGTAGAGCAGTCGCCTGCCGATGACGTCCTTCGAGAGGTGATCCGTCGACAACCCCAAGTGGTCGTGGCGCTTTCAAGCGTACTTACCGCCAAAGACGATCTCGCCTTTTTGGATAAGGTGAAAAAGGCGACGGGCGCCAGAATAGTTCTCATGGGTGATATCTATTATTTTCGCCCTGAGCTCATGATCCAGGCAGGCGCAGTAGATGCCATCTGCTTGCAACAAGCCACGCCCGCATTGTTGGATTATCTCGCGGGAGATGACGCTCCAGAGGACATGGTCTGCAAAGCCAAGAACGGAGACATCCACTTCGGAAAAAAGTTGAAGGGCCCGCTCAAAATTCCGGAGCCGCGACAGGAATTGTTTTTACTCGATAAATATCGGTTTCCAATGTCCCGTCACAAACTCTTTGCTCCCGTTTTGACGATGACGGGGTGTCCAAAACAATGCTCCTATTGCCCGGTTTCCAGCGTAGATTATCGACCCCGCTCAATCGAGTCGGTCCTTGCTGAGCTCTCCTCACTTTCGGCTTTAGGAATTAAAGAAATTCTACTCATGGACCTCATGTTCAATGCCGACTCCAAAAGGGCAAAACAACTTTGCAAGAGCGTGATCGACAGCGGCCTCAAGCTCAGCTGGACAACACTCTTACGCCCCGAGAAACTCGACCCCGAACTGGTCACACTCTTGAAGGAGGCGGGATGCCATACCGTCTTGTGCGGAGTGGAAACCGTCGATCCCGAAATATTAAAAAAAAATCGGCGCGAACTCGATTTAGGTGAGCTTTCGAAATCCTTCGATATGCTGCACCAGGCTGGCCTAAAAAGTCTCGCTTTTGTGATCCTGGGGCTCCCCGGCGAAAGCTGGTCTTCGGCCCTTCAAACGATCCGGTTTGTTTGTAGCCTTCCTTGCGACTATCTGAGCGTGAATCTGTTTGTGCCGCGCTGCGGAAGCTCCTACATGAAGCCTTATCAAACTCTCGATGATGTCTTGGAATATCAAGCCGACATGGACAGTACCACGACTCAAACCAGCCATTGCTCACTGAGTGGCCTTCAGCTCATCTGGCTCAAGCGTTGGGCGCTGGCGCGGTTTTATCTTCGACCGAAGCTCCTATGGCGTCACCTTCGATCGTTGAATAGCTGGAACCAGTTATTCAACATCGTTCGCATAGGGCCGCGACTCGTATTTCGAGACTAAGTGGCGAGCCTTTCGTTCGCCTGGATTTCATCCCGCAACTCCTTTACTCTTTGTGAATATGAATAGCGCCGATCCTAAGCGATTTTACCTCCTGTCGACCACCGAAGGCTGTGCCACAAATCTCCTGGAGAATGGCAGCTACCGCTCCCAATTTGAGTCAGAGGGCCTTCGCGCCGCATCGTCTGCCGAAGATGCCGATATCATCTTGATCAATACCTGTGCGTACAGTCAGGTTGCCGAAGATCAGTCGATGAACACCATCACCCACTTCCAGAAGCGCTTTCCCGGTAAGGAAATCCGGGTCGCCGGCTGCCTGCCTAAAATTAATCCTAAACGCGTTAAGGAAAACTTTAAGGGTCCGGTCGTAGAAACGCAGGCCCGAAATCTCGATTTCTCAACACTGCACAGCTTCAATCGGATCGACTTTGAGCGCGTCTCCTGGAAACACCGCCTGATCTTCAGGTTGAGGCCCCTGTTTTTTAAAATGGAACGCCTTCTCGGATTCCAACTGAACCCCCTCCATAATATTTTCAAGACCGTGGTCGTAAACGAAGAATTTTTTCTCGTCACAGTGTCCACCGGCTGCATCGGCAGCTGCACGTTCTGCGCAATTAAGCGCGCCAAGGGAAGTCTAAGGAGTCGACCCCTCGAGGTCATCGCCTCCGAGATGGAAAACGGCGTTCGTGAGGGCTTTAAAAGTTTTTGGCTCCTCGGGGATGACATTGGTTGCTGGGGCGAAGACGTCAGCAAAGGTGCTCCGGATTTGCTTAAGGCCCTTTTTGCCAAAGGGGATCAGGTTGGAATCGTCCTCAATTATTTTGATCCGCATTTTCTAATGAAGCATGAGGCCGAGCTGACTGAGTTGCTCAGCGACCGCAGGATCATCGGTGCAAACATTCCGGTGCAATCCGGAAGCAAGAAAATCCTCGAAAGAATGAAACGCGACTACGACTGCGATCGCGTCTTTTCCGTCCTCAGGACAGTCAAGAAGCGAAATCCCGGATTTGCGATTAAAACCAACATTATGATCGGTTTTCCTGGAGAAACTTGGATCGACTTTTTTAAAAGTCTGCGGGCGATTCCCTACTTCGATGCATTGCTTGCGTTGAGATACTCGCCACGCCCAAACACGCCCGCTGAGAAGTTTCCCGATCAGGTTTCGGAGAGGGTGAAGTCTATCCGACTCGTCATTGCCAATACGTTGATTTTTTTCAGGCATGCCTGGGTGGCGATCAGCTCTGTCTGGCGCCTCAGCCGATTTGCCTAGAGTTATTTCCGTAGGACTCCCTGCTGAAACAGAACTAAAAGACGGGCCCTGTCGATTGGGCTGACCTGGTCCAAGATAAATTTAGTGATTCGGTAGGTTCGCATGAGGTCCTTGGGCGGCATGCATTCGATGAAATGCTCCAGGGCCGCGATCAACTGCTGCTTCTCGAGGCGCTCGATAGAAAGGTGTCGAGGCTCTGTGACAGTGCGGATGCTAAGGCGCAACTCATGCTCCCGACAAAACTTGACCAGAGCCGGTACGTCCATGAGATTTTCCTGCTGGACCGTCATATTGACAGAGAGTCCCAGCGATGACAGCCCCCGACTGATCCGCTCCTGCTCGTAGGCCGCGCAATCCTCAATCGCCTTCAGTGCCCTGGCTAAGATCCCTTTTTCACGAACACGCGCGTAACGAATCGGGTCCAAGCTATCGATGCTGAAGATCAGGTTTCGAATCCTGATCGTATCGAGATGCTCCTGGATTGCGCCTTTCAACCGCCAATTTCCATTAGTGGTGAAACTCCAAATAATCTGCGGATTGATGCGAGACACGAGTCGAATCAGTCGATAGGTGTCCTTTTGCACGAACGGCTCACCCGAAAAATGATCAATCTCGCGAATGACCGGAAGAATTTCTTCTTCGAGCTTTTTCCAAAAGCCAATCTGGTCGTAGATTTTGTCTGGAAACTTCCACACATGGCACATTTCGCAACGAAGATTGCAGTGTCCGTTGAAGTTCGGAGTGATCCGCTGAGGCAGCCGCTCCTGCACTTCTTTCAGGTCGATGAGGTCTAGGTACTCAAGATGTTCGGGAGAGAGATTGCAGTGGTCGACATCAATTTCACTTCTGCAAGTGCGGACATTTCCGGATAGAAACTCGGCCCTGATTGAGCGGATCTTCTCGCCGTTCCAGATTCTCTCAAACGGCTGGCTGCGGATGTCACCTACGCCGAACTCATTGCCCTTTTGGCGACAAAGGCAAACCTTTCCGTTTGCCTCAAAGATCGTCGAAAAAAAGGGCACAGGGCAAAAATCGTCACTGAGTCCCATGCTCCGAAGCTTTTCAAGAACTTTTGCTCCCGGTCCCGCCTGAGCACTCATGCGCGCCTCGTCTTTTTACTTAGGATGAAAATTTCAGTCATAGGATTTCAGCAGCGCTCGAGGAAAATCCTTCGTGTCAGTGTGCGCCATCGGGCCCTCCACGAAGAGCTTCGCAAGCAAGCGACATTCCCTTGGAGCAGAGGCGTTTGGCGATGCGTTCACTATCTTGAGGTTTGTCCTGTGAGAGAGCATAGGCCGTTTGCATGCACGCCAGATCGTCTCCGCTTTCGCAGCGGGTGTAGATTGTACTGAGTTCCTGCTGAACACCGTTGAGAACGACACAGGACTGTAGGTCACCGTTTTGGCAGCTTTTTTCGAAGCCCGATAGGACCTCCTTATCAGCGATCCCCTCGGCGTAAAGAAGGCACGCGGCTGCACTTCCGCTCGCACAGCCCTGCTTCATGGCCTCGACAGTTTGAATCATATTTTTTTCGCGCGACGAGGCTGCGGCCACAACCAGACAAGAGGTTCCGGTCCCGTTTGCACATGCCCGAGCATGAGCCTCCTTGTCTCCTGAACTGTCGAGCTGCTCTCCCAGATAAAGACAGTTACTGGGGTCGCC